>CAZAXY010000121.1:0-9919 GCA_964489125.1 uncultured Saprospiraceae bacterium | reverse complement strand
CTTAGGGGGTCAGCTTGCGCCACTAAAGGGGTCAAATACGAGCCATTATACACTATCTTCATACTGTAGGTAATGTTGAATTAAAGGTTTATTCTAGTTAAATGGAACATCTGTTCACAGGATGTTTTTCCTTGGTACAATTACTTGGAGAAGAATTGACCCTTCATTTTGCGCAAGCAGATTATATAAGACAGGAATAGTGCTAATTAAAGAGGAGTAAGAAGCGAAGAGAGACTATCGTACAGAATCAAGTAGATTTAACTACTCCCCCAAAACTCCCATCTCCACTGTCTTAATCACAGATCTAACCATATTGCTCTTAGACATTTCACCCCAAGAAATCAAGGACATAAATCGATTGTCCTTATAATTGAGTGCTTTCATAATCTGCTTGACAGCCAGTCCTTTATGGTATTGCTCGGCTACGGTGCCATAGAAATCCTCGAGGAAGTTCAGCTTGTTTTGAAGTCTCTCCTTGGGGTTAGTCATAACGGGTTGATGATTACAGAACATTTTAGCGAAGTCTAGCTTGAGTAACTTTCTGATCGAGAGAATCTGATCGCCGATGATCTCGTCCCGCATGAACATCTTAATATAGTCATGGACGAATATATCTCCTGAAAACAGCCACCCTTCATTGGGTTCATACAGGCTGATCTGATCTATGGCATGACCGGGTGTAGGGATAATCTCAAAGCTATGCTTGGGAGTCTGAACATGCGCTGAGTCAAACGGGGTTATATCTGCCGTTCGGAAGGGTCCCCATGTCATCCACCGCCCAAAATCCACCGTTATATGTTGACTCATCTTTTGCTTACACAGTGCGGAGCCCAATGCAGGAATGGACTTCAGGCGCTTAATGGCTTCTATATTGCCACTATGGTCCTCATGATGATGTGTGACGACCAGTTGATCGATGTGTTCAGTCGCCAGCGTCTTCACGAATGCCTTTTGAGCCCGTGAGGGGCCCGTATCGATCAGCAGGCCATCGATGAGGAAGCTATAGACAAACATCTGTGGCTTACCGAATGCGTTAGAACCAATTTTCCAAGCTTGTATGGGACCAAATGACGTGGGTTCAATGGTTACCACTCCAGCACGATTTTACCGAAGTGCTTGCCGCTCTCTTGATATCTGAAGGCATCTGCCAGTTTGTCAAAGCCAAAGCTCTTATCGATGATCGGCTTAATGCCAGTCGCATTGATGGCATCGACCATGGCAAGCTGCATCTGCTTGCTACCGACTGCTATGCCTTCCATCTTGATGAATTTGAAGAATAACTTTGGAAAGGTGATCTCTCCTTTGCGGCCGCCGCTAAGGATGCCGATAGACACGATCTTTCCACCGAATCCTGCGGCCTCTATGGACTGCTTCATAGTGGAGCCACCTCCCGCATCTAAGGTGAGATCAATGCCACCTGATTTTTTGAAGATCGTCTTACCCCATCGCTCATCTTCTTTATAGTTGACTACGTCTACGCAGCCCATTTCTTTCAGTCGTTCTGCTTTAGCAGGGCTTGATGTGGTCGCATATACCTGTGCACCTGCCGCCAGCGCCATTTGGAGGCCGAGCATTGACATGCCGCCAGTACCTTGGATGAGCACCTTCTGTCCTGATATCAACCCACCAGTATGGGTGAGGCCATTCCAGGCCGTCAGCCCTGCACAGGGTAGGGTGGCTGCCTCGGCATAGGTATATCCAGATGGAATTGGAGTGATTGACTTCGCTGATATAGCGGACATCTCGCAGATGTATCCGTCTACAGTCTCTCCAGATACACCGGCGATCTTCATCAAAGACGGATTCCCCTCTATCCAACCCGGAAAAAACATCGACATCACTTGATCACCGACTTTATAGTCCATAACATCTGGGCCTACTTCGATGACTTCTCCAGCGCCATCCGACATCGGGATGCGCCCTGGGACAACAGGTATGGCCCCTACAGCGACGAGATAGTCGTGATAGTTGAGGGAGGTGGCGTGCCATCGTACTAATACTTCGCCAGCCTTAGGTGACGGAGCTTCTTTATCGATGATCGACAGCTTGTCTAATCCTCCTGATGGTACTGTTACTGCTTTCATGTTGTCATTGTATGATTCTATAAATATCTACATCTACTCCTGAAATGCTCATTTTTTAATTGCCACATGTAAAGCAAAAAATCACTGAGCTTGTTTAGTCTTCTTGGGCTAAGTTCTCAACGTTGTGCGCCATTCTTATAATACCTTAAAAAAGCCCATTTGAATATTGCTATACTGTCTTATGTTAGACCGTAGGTCTTATGATTTTATCATAATTTTACAGAGTGAGTGTAGCTCAAGATTTATCGAAGAATATAGCAATCCTGGTCTTTGAGTCTAGTGATTTAGACGAGGCCACCAAAAAGTGGCCTAAGAGGAGCAAGGAATTGTTCGACGCTATGACTTCACGAGCGCTTACTCAGGCGAAAGCAACTCAGCTTCCAGTTTATCATTATCATAACGATCTTCAACGAGGTGATGATTTTGGGCAGCGTATATCCAACTCCTTTCAAGATTTATTTGATAAGGGCTATGATTATGTTATCGCCATTGGCAATGACTGTCCACAGATTACCACATCGTTGATATTGGAGGCCAAAGGTCATCTTACTGATGGCAATGATGTGATCGCACCAGCTATAGATGGAGGGTTTAATCTTATCGGCTTACATAAAGAGCGCTTTAACAAGAACCGTTTTGAGCAGCTACCATGGCAGACTGATGAGCTTTATACAGAGACTGTAGCGTACTTCTCAGCGTTTGGACATACTTTGTCAACGTTGACGACTTATGGTGATATCGATTCTATAGCCGATGTCAAGCGCATACTTCCGCAGATCCGATATGCACTAAGATCCCTGTATGTGATATTCATTAGGGTCTTACATATAGCAGAACATAGCCATCGCTATCAGCATACTTACGCACTGGCGTCATATCAGGCGCGTCCATTCAACAAAGGATCACCGCTGAGCTAAGATCAAGTTCATTTTACACCTCTATTTATTTAAGAATTACTCAAATATTGCTCGAACGGAGCATAATCTAATTATATGTCTGACAACACATACTATAGCCCTAACGACCTCAGAAAATTCAGTAAGATCACTGAGTGGAGCGAGGAACTTGGCAAGAAGTTTTTTGATTACTATGGCACCGTATTTCAAGAGGGCGCCCTCAGTGCACGTGAGAAATCACTGATCGCTCTGTCGGTAGCACATGTCGTGAAGTGCCCATACTGTATCGATGCCTATACCAAGGATGGACTCCAAAAAGGTATCACTAAAGAAGAAATGATGGAAGCCGTACACGCCGGTGCCGCCATAGAAAGTGGTGCCACTCTCGTACATGCCGTCATGATGATGAATAAACACGATAAACTCTCAATGTAATGGTGGAGCTGACAGTTACACAGAAAAAGAAAGATTCGAAGAAGTCGCTTAAGGCGAGAGATAATGAATTGGCATCCGTCAATAAGCAGCTTGAGATACTCAATGGAGGTCTGTTCGCTGAAGGCGAATTGCCTTACTTCAAGGATAAGATCGCTGAGATCGATCAGTTTCCGCTGCGGCCTAAGAAGTTAGAGATCCTCCAGATCAATGTAGGCTATATGTGTAATCAGGTGTGCTCTCACTGCCATGTAGATGCCGGTCCAGATCGGAAAGAGATCATGACTCGTGAGACGATGAGTCTATGCCTTGACGTGATCCGCAATACTGGCGCACATACGCTCGACTTGACGGGTGGCGCACCAGAGATGAACCCTGACTTCAGATGGTTCGTCGAGGAGGCTGCTAAAGCGGGTATTAAGGACTTTATCGTGAGGTCTAACCTGACGATCATCCGTGCCAACAAGAAGTACTATGACTTACCAGATTTCTTCAAGAAGCACAACGTTCATGTGATCTCCTCTATGCCGCATTATACACGTGGCAAGACGGACAAGCAGCGTGGCGACGGTGTTTTTGATAAGTCGATTAAGGCGCTGCAAGAACTCAATGAGCGCGGATATGGTATGCCCGATAGTCCATTGCGACTGGACCTGGTGTATAACCCATCGGGAGCATACTTGCCAGGAGACCAAGCTGCCATGGAGCGAGATTTTAAGAAGGCCTTGGATGAAGATTTTGGCATCCAGTTTCATAACCTATTCGCCATCACTAACCTGCCTATAGCGAGATTCTTGGATTACCTGATTGAGTCGGGTAACTACATGGATTATATGTGGGCGCTGGTAGAGGCATACAATCCTATGGCTGTAGCCAATGTGATGTGCACCAATACGATCTCAGTGAGCTGGGATGGATGGTTATATGACTGTGACTTTAATCAGATGTTGGGCCTCAAGGTGGCCAATAAGATTAAGCACATCAAGGATTTTAACGAAGATGTATTAAACGATAGAAATATAGTAGTGTCACAGCATTGTTACGGATGTACGGCTGGGGCAGGAAGTAGTTGCCAAGGTACGGTGGCTTAACCTCAATAGAATAGACAGTACCTAAAGCAATTTTTTAAAATTACCGGAGAACGGTACAAACATTAAAACTAAAATATCATGAGTTACTTAGATGCAACTAACGACCTATATAAAGAAGCAGCTATTACGCCAGATGTGGGACTCTGCTGCACAACTAATCCAATCTGGGAACTGCCAGGCTTAAGCATACCAGTGATTATGCAGCAGATGAACTATGGCTGTGGGAGCACAGTACATGCTCGCGACCTGACTAACAATCCAAAGATGCTCTATGTCGGAGTAGGAGGCGGAATGGAGCTACTCCAGTTCGCATACTTCAACCGCCAAGAGGGTGGTGTCATTGGTGTCGATGTGGTCGACGAGATGCTGGATGCCAGCCGCAAGAACTTCGAGGTTGCGGAGGAAGAAAATGACTGGTTCAAGTCAGAATTCGTCGAGTTACGTAAGGGAGATGCGCTAAACCTCCCGATAGAGGACAACACCATAGATGTAGCAGCGCAAAATTGCTTGTTCAATATATTCAAAGAGGCAGACCTTAAGCGTGCTATCGAAGAAATGTACCGGGTCCTGAAGCCTCATGGCAAGTTAGTGATGAGTGATCCGACATGTGAGCAAGAGATGAATCAGACGCTTCGCAACGATGATAGGCTGCGTGCCCTATGTCTGAGTGGTAGCTTACCAATTCAGCAGTATATCAAGGCATTGACAGATGTAGGTTTTGGGACGATAGAGATCAGAGCTCGCAAGCCATATAGAATCCTCGATCCTAAGCATTACCCTACAGAAGAGCTGATCTACATCGAGTCCATCGAGGTAGCAGCGATCAAGGATCCTATGCCAGCGGATGGCCCATGTATATTCACAGGTAAGGCTGCCATATACTACGGCGGAGAGGATTTCTTCGATGATAAGAAGGGACACACACTCCTTAAGAATCAACCCTTAGCAGTATGTGATAAGACTGCTAATGCGCTTGGATCATTGGGACGTGAGGATATATACATCAGTGAGTCAACCTTCCATTACGATGGAGGAGGATGTTGCTAAGTCCTATGTGCTGATGAAGACCAAGCCCCTATGGCGTGGAGTCTTCATAGGATATGACATATTACGATACAGACGGGGCTGGCCTTATAGGGTCGGTCCAAAGGCGAACAGGCTACATGGAGACATCTTCAGATTTGTGGCAGTGTGACTGAAGATCTTTCGACAAGCTACCCATGACAAAATTTACGCTGAGTTCGTAGTGACTGAACTTTCTTTAGAAGCGAGTGGAGCGCTCATAAACTGTGGGTAGCGGGAGTTGCCTTGCAGCAGAGCTATTTTATGAGCTTGATTTTTCGTTCTTTTTATCTAAGAAAAAGGACAATTAGAGAATGATTAAGTTTCAATAAATAGATCAAGTAGAAACCCTAAGGTTAATTTTGATTCTGTGATCAACAACGGTTACTTATCATGGATAACTTCCTTCTTGTACCTTTTTTATCGAAAAAAGGTACCCTGCCTCGCCGGCAGGCGGGCAAAAACTCGTCGCCCAAAGGCGCTGCTCGAAGCTGCTTCCGCTGCCCACTTGAGAGCGACAGGCTGTACTCATAGAATCCACAATTTTGAGTGGCAGCTGACAAAAAACTATCCTCTAACAGTCAAGATACAGGCCTTTTTGTCATCTATTATTTTAGCAGATGCACATTTGCAAGAACTCAAAATGAAACCAAGCGGGGTCGACAAGAAAGAATCATACTGGTACAGTAATAACAGCTCTGCTGAGGTTTTGTCAGGGGTAAGAATTATGAATTTCTGGTAATCTTGGACTTGTTCCTGATGAAGATCAGTTTATGACGACTCTTAGTGTTTTCTCTCTGCTCGATTTCAAACTTGCCAATGGATTTAATCAGTGGAGTGAGCTTTTGGAATCCATAAATCCTGGAATCAAAGCTTGGCTTCTTTTTCAACAGCAAGCTGCCGACATCACCGAGGAACGCCCAACCTTCTTCATCAGATAAGTCATTGACGGTTGATTTGATGAGATTGACCACTTTTCTCGTGATTTTTTCGTAGACGACTTTTGTTTTGTCCTCTGGTTTTTCTTCGCTTTGATTCTTGAGTATTTCGAGATAGATGAAGATGTCGCAGGCAACGATAAAAGGATTTGGCGTCTTCTTCTCGCCGATCCCGATGACTTGTTTGCCAGCCTCTCGGAGCCTAGTAGCCAGTCGAGTGAAATCACTGTCACTGGATACCAAACAAAAACCATCTACTTCTGCAGTATATAGAATATCCATTGCGTCGATGATCATGGCTGAATCGGTAGCATTTTTACCTTTGGTATATCCGTACTGCTGGATAGGAGTAATCGCATTTTCCAGCAGCACTTTTTTCCATTTGGCTAATCCAGGGCTCGTCCAATCGCCGAAGATTCTTTTTATCGTTGGATTACCATACTTTGCAACCTCCTCCATCATCTCCTTGACGTGTAGTGACGAGATGTTATCTGCATCAATTAATACAGCTATATTCTTATTATTCATATGTGATCTATGTGTTGAAGAGCCTAAAGTCGGAGGAATACTCCTGACAAGATAGCTAATTGCGGTAGACCACGCCGTTTTTTAGTTTAACACATGCCGTCCATTAATGTCGTACATTGCCCACACTTATGGAGATTACTACATATCTGGCCCATCTTTAGTTCCTTCCTTTTTTTTACGATTTATTACAAAACATCTTATGAGATTATTAATGGTACTTACTGTCACATTCTTTGTGTTTGCACAGGCATGTTCACAACAAGGACAACATAGGCAACAGGCAAAGCTAGAGTTTACTCCAGCTTCCAGCAACTACTTTCCATTTATCAATTCCTATACCCCAAAAGAAGGAATGAAGCAGTTTTATCTAAAAGAAGGCACGTGGGTTCGCAATGAGACCATACCTAGTTTTGATATCGACACCGGTCTCAAAGACATGAGTCTGCAGTATATACCCGATCCTCAGGGAGGTATCCCTCAGTTATTTGTGTATTCTAAGGCGACTGGCGACTTTAGATTTTACTTCCTATCCAGTGATGGATGGTTAGTCAATGAAAATATCCCTGGAGGTAAGATCAGCATCAATTCCAATAATGTTGTTGCCTCATTTTCGCCCGCAACACCGAGTGTAACCACTTACATATTCGCACATTCCGCTGATGGCACTAAGATGCAGTTATTGGAGATGGTTGACAATATTTGGCAAGCAAGCCAGTACTTCCCTCAAGATCTTCCTGCTAACTAATACCATGTAAGCCCTATTATATCACTAATTCTCTTTTAAAATTTGTCAATATCTGCGTTAAACAATGCCTGCCTCGTCGGCAGACGGGCTCGCCATGTCGGCTGCTTCCCATCCGCTAGGCGGCTCTCTCCTTTCTCAGCGATGCTTCGACTCTTGCAGAGATAGTCCTTCATGTTTTTGCCTTGATCTTAACAAGTTCTAATGAAGACTCTTATATGAAATAATAATACTTAAATGGTAAGCAGGGGAGTTGTAACACGCATAATTAATGCTCTATGCGATGTGTGCATAGGGTATTAATTAATTCATTTTATGTATAAAATGCTTAAAGGAATATTTGTCGGGTGCTCTGGATATTCCACCGAATTGGAAGTATATAACTCGATAGAGGTGACTTCGCTTAGTTTCTAAAAAGAGACTTCAACATTGACACCCATATATTACGTCCCAAGCCTTTAAAACCGTTGAGTTGAGGATTGGGTTGTTTGCCTTGACCAATACGCTTTATTTGCAACTCATACCAGAGCAGTTCTAGGCTGCCGGATTCGTCAATCGCCCTAATGCCTGTCTTGGGTAATGGTGTTTCTAATGCTGATAACTGTTTTTCAAAAATCTGAGTACATAAGTCAGGATATAAGGCAAATGGGCGGCCCAGGCCAATAATATCTACATGCCCATCAGCAACAGCCCTTTCCATCACGGATACACTACGAAAACCACCTGTAAGCATCAGAGGTTTTCCGATGATTTTCCGCGCCTTCTTAATGTATTCTAAGAAGTATGCCTCCCGTTCTATAGTGCTTTGTTTTTGTGTAGCGCCCATCATGGCTGGGCGTTCATAAGAGCCACCAGAGATTTCTAACAAATCAATACCCTTATCATCCAACATACGGAGCACCTCCATAGACTCTTCCTCAGTGAAGCCGCCTCTCTGAAAATCTGCTGAATTAATCTTAATCCCTACAGGGAAATCTCTTCCAACCTTACTGCGGATGTTATCGTACACTGCTAATACGAATCGTGTCCGATTCTCTAAACTGCCACCCCAATCATCGGTTCTAATATTGACCAACGGTGATAGAAACTGACTGACCAAGTAGCCATGTGCACCGTGAATTTGTACACCTGTAAAGCCCGCATCTTTTAGAACTTTGGCTGTGTTTCCGAACCGCTCAATAATAGATAGTATTTGTTGCTCACTAAGTGCTTTGGGCGTTCTAAACAAAGCTGAAGCTCCTTTTACTTTTACTGGTATAGCAGAGGGAGCATAGATCTCTTTATTTATACTCCCAAAGGCTTGCCTGCCTGGATGATTGATTTGAGGCCACATGTGAACGCCTGTTCCATCTACAATACTGGCCCATTGTTTTAATAGTGGCAGATGGCGTTCATCTTCAACCACTACATTGCGGGCCTCACCGATGGCTGCACTATCGATCATGACGTTACCCGTAATTAGCAATCCAGGAGTGGCACTTGCCCAGATCCGATAGGCATTAATGAGTGTCTCTGTTGGAGCATGACTGCTCGTTGATAGATTTTCGCTCATAGCTGATTTGGCTATGCGGTTTTGTAAAACCGTACCATTCGGTAGCTGAAAAGGAGTTTGTAAGTCTTGCATGATTTATATATTGAGATTACCCATTGAGTGATTGTAAGACTTCGTCTACATCTGCTCTCACTCGATAGTTTGGATCGTAGTGCACGTATTTGATGCGCTTGTCCTGACCGATCATATAGGTGGCAGGAACAGGCATGACCGGTTCAGTATTGCCATTTCTTAGTTCGATAGGATCACCTTTTTCTTCAGTTATGTATTGATTGTATTTCTCCGTCACATGGAAGAAAACTCTGTAGTCTTTCATGGCTTGATGATCTTGATCATAGAGTATCGGAAAGCTATAGCCGTTGTCTTCGTGCAGTGTTAAAGAATACTGCTGTAATTGGGGACTGATGGCTAAGACTGTTGCTTGGCCCGAATCTCCTAACTCGTTGAGCCTGTCTTGAAACTCGGCGAGATGTCTTCTACAGATCGAACACCAATCTGCTCTATAGAACACCAGTAAGACTGGGCGCTCCTCAAGTTCTTCGTACAGTGAAATCAGGTTGCCACCTTGATCTTCAAGTTCAAAGTTTGGCGCTA
>CAZAXY010000120.1:0-9963 GCA_964489125.1 uncultured Saprospiraceae bacterium | reverse complement strand
TTAATTGATAGGATAGTTGTCAAGGTTCCCGCACCTGCGATCAATGGGAATGCCAGTGGAAACACTGATGCGCTGTTGATTTCTTCGTCACTCTTCATTAGGTTGATGCCGAGTATCATCTCTAGAGCAATGATGAAGATGATTATACCCCCCGCCACGGCGAAGGAGTTGAGATCTACATGAAATAGCGATAGAAGCCCTTCTCCTATAAATAAGAAGGCAATCATGATAATACCTGCAGCAAAAGTAGCTTTGCCGCCTTCTACCTTTAAGCCTTTCTTCTTAAGGCTGATGATAATTGGGATATTGCCGACTATATCGATGATAGAGAATAGGATCAATGTGATTGATAAAATATCTCTCGGATTAAGCATTGCACCTGATTTTATGATAATGCGGCGCAAATTGTAACCATTAAACTTATGATGCAATAGCTCTGCGTAAATAAAAGGTTATGCTATTGTAAATTTTAAAATGCCCTCACCAGCAGGAGATGAGGGCCGATAGTCAATGTTTTTCTCAGGCTGACTCTAAGCTGGTCTTTATTTGAATCTTTTCATACCACTGTATATTTCTTGTGAAGTACATAGTGGCTCCGAGTATTGCTGTTAAGCCTATTGTTCCAATCAATAGGGCATAGTCATTAGAAAGCAGCGTAAAAAACAGGAATCCATATATGCCACTCAAGACAACTCCCATCATGCCAGCAAGTCTCCATGAGCCAAGCACACTCTTGGCATAAAGCGATACGAGAAGTACTGTAGTTGATCCCGAAAGCACAAAAGACAGGTTGTAAGTGAGATGCTCAGATAGTGCTAATAGCATGGTGAAAAACAGTGTCAATGCCAGACCTATTAAAATATATTGTAGGGGATGTATCCGCTTCTTATTTAGGACTTCTACTAAGAAGAAAACAAGAAAATTAAGCCCGATGATCATGGCTCCATATTTGGCGGACCTGAGGGATTTTTGATAGTGGTCATTGCTCTTATACATAGTGAAGCCGAATCTGGAACTGGTTTGCTTAATGAAATTTGAGTCATCGATCCATGAGGAAGGGTAGTTTCTGTTGAGTTGTAAGAGCTTCCAGGTTGCCTCAAAGCCCTCGTCTGTCACAACCCTATCATCGGGTAACACATATCCATCAAAACTTGGATCTGGCCAACTAGACTTGATATCAATCAATGTAATATCACCGTCAGGAGTAAAGTCCATTCGGCCACTACCCTGAAGATTCAGATCGATAGAGAACGTCATCTCTTCTTTGGCCCATTGCTCGAGGTCACTGCAGGCCATGGTGATGGCTGATCGGTATTCAGAAATTTTAGATCCTGATTCAACAGGTAGTATTTGGTCATTGAGTTTAAAACTGATCTTTTCCTTGATTCCTCTCAGGTCCGAAATAGCCAGTGTTATATAGGCGTCTTTCCAGCGTATGTTGTCAAGATGTTTTTGATTGAATTCAGGGATCTTAATCTTACCTGAGAGATTTAGGTCTGAGTCATACAGTAGTATTTTGTAAATCCCTCTGTTGCGCTCAGTTGGGATGACTTCACCTGTTATGTTGAGTTCAGATGGAAGGATCCGCAAGTTGCTTGTCCACGTGATTAGTTTTGTCTTGGTTTTTGAATCGTCGTCATCAGATATAACATCCTTGGTTTGTTTGTAGTCCAGGGGTATAGTCAGAATTGGTCCAGAAATCTTCTGATTACCTGCCCATTTGGAGCTGACCTCTTCTATGGCATTTTGACTGGAGGCTTTTCGTTCATAGATTAAACCGGTTATCATGCTGCGAGGAATTAATAAGCATAACATGATGATGGAAATGGTGATGAGTTTGATAGTAATGGATTGCTTAACCCAGTTTTTTGCTTTTTCAATTGTGTTCATAATTGTTGTTTTTAAAAGTACTTTGAAATACAAAGTGAGTAAATAAAAAAATTTCTCCTATTTGAGTAGCTCTTCGATGGCCTTAATATGTGCTTTAAAAGCTCTTGTGCCAGCTTCTGTCATATAGTAATCCGTGTTTGGCTTTCTATTGATAAATGATTTTTCAATTCTGATATATTCATGTTTCTCCAAGGTTTTGAGGTGGCTCGCTAAGTTGCCATCAGTTACGCCTATTAGTTCTTTTAGCCTAGTAAAGGACAGTCGTTCATTGACCATAAGGGCAGACATGATCCCAAGTCTAATTTTGTTCTCGAATGCCTTATTTAATTTGTTTAATAGATCTTTCAAAAGGATACGGGATTTAAGAACGCTTATCACTGAAATGCATGTAGATGCCATAGATGATGTGCAACACACCAAAACCCAAAGCCCAAAATACTAATCCATAACCGATAAAATAGGTAGCGAGGATACCAAGCAGGATTTGAAGGATACCAAGCCCTTTGGTTTCTTTCAATGTATAATGACTGCCATTGACTAGAGCTAAGCCATAAAATATCAAGGTTAGCGGAGCTATTAGACTGACATATCCTTTGATTAAGAGTATGATGCAAAAAATACCTCCCGTAGCAAGTGGGATCATCAGATTAGATAGATAAGTGACAACTTGTTGATCCCATATCTTTTGATTCTTTTGCTTGGCCTTCTTAGTGGTGAAATAAATGCCAGTGATAATCGAGCAAATCATCACTCCAGCGCCGATCAACAGGAGATGCAGCATTCTATCAAGCGTAATCAATGCAATTCTGTGTCCCAAATAGTCTTGACCAGAATATATAGTGTCATAGGCTAAGTATGCCCCAATTAATGCAAAAACACCTGCAAAAACACCTGAGAGCCCACTTAAAGAGATAAATCGTGATGAACGATTCATCATTTCTCTAATCTCACGAAGGTCATCTATATACTTGTCTTTAGTCATTTAAAAGTACTTTGTACCACAAAGTTATTAAACAATAAGTATTTTTCTAAATCAATAATACTTATACAAAAAATGCCCTCACCTGAACGAGGTGAGGGCCAAACTTCTAAACTAACTGAAACATGTTAAAAAATGCTACTTGATCTCAATGGTAGTAGGCTCTTTGGGTTTGGCTTCTTCCTTCTTAGCCAAGACGATGGAGAGGATACCATGCTGATACTTAGCCGATATGCTCTCCTGATCGATCTCATCAGAGATGTGGAAACTCCTCTTGAAGGTGGTATAACTAAACTCCTTGCGATTCCACGTGCCACCGGTTTTATCATCTGCTTCCTCTAATTCTGCAGAGATGGTCAACTGATCGTTGTCCAATTCTATGTTGAATTGTTTTTTGGTCAATCCCGGTGCTGCCAACTCAATCGTGTAGTCGTCGTCCGACTGTATGATGTTGACGGATGGCACGGTGTTGACAAAATCTGTTCCGATAAAATCAGATAGGCTATGGCCGAATAGATTGTCTAACAAATTGTCTGCATTCACAGACTTAAAATCTTTATAAGGTCTATACTTTACTAGTGTCATGTTATTCTGTATTTGTATGTGATTTAAATAATTGGGTTTAGACTATTTCAATTGATCTGGCCGGTTGAGGTATTGCTTCCTCTTTTTTGAAGAGCTCCAGCTTGAGGATGCCCAACTTGAAGTTGGCCTTCACCTGCTCTGTGTCGATGTCCTCAGGAAGTGCGAATGCCTTCTTGAATCCCGCATAGTTGAACTCTCTCAGTCGATATCTTGTCGTGCCTTCCTGCTGCTCATCAGACGCATCCTGCTTTCCTTCAATCGTCAAAGTGTCTTGATCAATTGTGATGTTGACATCCTTCTTGCTAAAACCTGGAAGTGCAATCTGCAATACAGTGCGATCATCATAAGTGATGACGTTGACCGCTGGATTGGTGAATGACTGCTTAGACTCTGCCTTATTATAGACATCGCCAACAGCCGTATTAAAAAACTCATTGATGAGGTTGCCAAAGATTGGCTGCGAGTTAACTCGTACTCTTGGTCTTCTTACTGTGTAATTCATATGTTATATACTTTATGTTTTTAAAAATGATTTTTATCAAAATCTGACGCCAACCATAGATCAAGGGATGTGCCATGCCAGTTTTAAGCCCATTTTGGCAGGGATACGCAGATTTATAATGCCATAATGACAGCAATTATCAAATATATACTGTCATATTGTCACCTTGCATGCTTGGGCCCAATAAGAGACATGATAGTTTTGGGATCAGTTTCGCCATATTTGATGATTAAACTGGATCAGTATTAGTGGCACAAGCATTAGAGATTATATATCGAGATGACAAGTTCGTTGCCATCAATAAACCTCATGGCCTCATAGTCCATCCGACACCAATGGCCCGAGATGCAACAGAATCTGCATTGTTCACCTTGAAACATCAAATAGGCGAGTATCTCTATACAGCGCATCGTATCGACCGTAAGACTTCGGGGGTATTAGTATTTGCATTAGAGAGAGAGGCACTGCGGCAGATCAGATACCAGTTTGACAACCATCTGGTCCAGAAGACATACATCGCCATCGTCCGCGGTTATTTCCATCCGGAGGAGCTAGTATTAGATCACCCCCTAATTAATGAAAATGGTGTAGAGCAAGAGGCTGTCACGACATTCAGGTTACTGGGACAATCTGAGATTCCCATATCATCAGGGCGCTATGACAGCTCCCGATATTCAATCATAGAGTGCATACCTAAGACTGGGCGGTTCCATCAGATCCGCAAACATCTCGCCCATCTCAGACATCCCATCATCGGCGATCGCCCTCATGGCTGCAACAAGCAAAATCGCTTCTTTAAGGCTCAATGGAATATGACAAGTATGCTATTGCATGCAAGGCAGCTATCCTTTACCATAGAAGGAGAATCCTATCAGTTTGACGCCAGCTATTCTGACGTCTACAGGCAGATAGCCACACAGTTGGGATTAAGTTCTTATCTGATATAGGTGAGTTCGGTTATACATTCACTTCTTCTCTATAAATAGACATAAGACTTACAAATCCTCTGGATAATATCTATATCGTAACTGGCGAGGGAGTAGAGAGATGAGGAAATAACAGGAATAGCACTTGAGATCTTCAGTTAGCTACAATTAGACAATATGAAAATAATCGAGATTAGTTCTTTTAAAGAATTCCATAATGCAATACAAAAATATTCATCTCCAAGCATTCTGTTTAGAGGACAACAAAATTTCGAATGGTATTTAATACCTAAATAGAGCGAGTAGAGGGACTAAGCAAGATTTTGCAAAAATTGGTTCCAAAGTACTTTTAAATATTCCGTTTATATAGGATGTCTTGTGTGACCCTAGTATGTTCCTATCTAACACTGGCTGAGCACCTATTTCACTCAGCTCACAAAACAGTAATGAGCTTATATTTTCAACCCTTCGAAGGTACCGTTATCGTCTTCCATTTGACAGCTTAAGTAATATGGGCAATATTGCTTTAAAAAATAAAGTAATAACTTTGCCTGTGTGAAAATGAAATTCAGATCTTCCTGTATGATTGCCTCGGCACTGGACCTCATTGGGGACAAGTGGTCCTTAGTGATTATCAGGGATATGTTGCTTCATCACAAGACCACCTTCAAGGAGTTCGTAGCTTCTGACGAGGGAGTAGCTACTAATCTCTTATCCTCAAGATTGAAGCTGTTGGAGTCAGTGGACGTATTAACTAAGAATAAACTCAGCACTAACAAGAAGGAAAATATCTACATCTTGACAGAAAAGGGTATAGATCTTGCGCCTATCATCATGGAGTTGGTGATCTGGAGTGACACTTATGTGAGAGCATATCATACAGATATGAATAATTCAGATACCGTCCATATGGATAAGCGTGAAGTCATCACTCATGCGCAGCAGCAATACAAGTCATTCGTGGATCAATTTAAGTATCACATCATTTAGAAAAGATCAATTCAGGACTGACAGAAATAGTTCATTCAAAAGTAAAGCATGTATAATAAATTAGCCTTTCTCATCACATTTACAATTCTGGTATGTGCAGCCTGTACAGAAGAGGTGCCCTCCACACCACAAAATGACATACCAGTAGTTCAGAATGAATCCAGCTTTACCGTTCTTAGAGAGTTGGATGTCAAGTATGCTGATGGCCTTAAGCATGAAGGTATGAGTCCGACTACAGAGACAACTCCATTGCTACTCGATATTTACTACCCCGATAATAATGTTACAAATCGACCTGTGTGCATGTTTATTCATGGTGGAGGATTTACAGGAGGGACAAAACAAAAACCAGAAATCGTCGAAATGGGTAATTATTATGCGTCTAGAGGATGGGTGTATATATCTATAGATTATAGGACCACGGAGGAAACAGGCATGATACAAGGGTTGACAATGGAGGAGTTCATTAATTTATACAAGGGAATGGCTCCTCAAGAATGGATAGATTATACCATCCAAAATGCAGAAGCCCGTGACGAGGTTCTCAGAAGCGTTGCGCTCTATGCTGCGCAACGAGATGCTAAAGCAGCGCTTCGCTGGGTTGTAGCTAATGCTGAAGATTATAGCATTAACACGGATTATATCACAGTGGGAGGAGCATCAGCAGGTGCTGTTACGACGCTTGCCTTGGGCATATCGGATCTCGATGACTTTAGAGATGAGATTTCAAGTTCTGACGACCCGACTCTCGTGACGACTAACCTCGATGAGTCCTATGATGTGAAGAGCATGATTTACTTTTGGGGCTCCAATGCTAAATTGGAATTATTCGAGGCAGTGTACGGGATAGATCCATATGATAGTAATGACCCTGAGTTATTCATGGCGCACGGCACTAGGGATATTAATCCTTCTACCCCGTTCTCAGAAGCAACTGAGATGAAAGATATCTATGACTCCTTAGGCATTCACAATGAACTGGTGACGCTGGAGGGAGCAGGCCATGGCGCATGGGATGCTACCGTAGACGGAAAAGGTTTGTTTGAATTGACTGTTGACTTTATAGTTGATCGACAGAATTTAATTGTTGAGTAAATAAATGCAACAACTACTATCATTGCGATAGGTTAAGCTTTATACATTGCTATCATGAACCTTGGATATTAACGTTCACAGGAATCCTCAGTCCTATCAACCAAAGAATATTCAGCCCACCCGCAACCATCACACAGGTTCTCATTATCTTGATGTGTAGGTCATGACGGTTGATGCAGAGACTGCCGTTATATTGAACTAAAACTAAAAGATGAAACTTAGAGAACAAATCAATCTTAGTTCAGGAAGAGTCTGTGAATTGATCAAAATTCAAAGGGATATGATTCCTAATTACTATCTCGTAGCATTTCCAATAACCAATGGTCAACCTAGCGCATCTGAAATAACTGAAATGATTACAATAGGTATCAAGAAGGCCAAACTCATTGCAAAGGAAATGCTTAATGATGAAGAGGCGTTTACAATTCTATACAGTGGATATAGCTCACGAAGAGAGAAAGGGTGGCATATACACATAGTTCTACTTGGTAATAGATGGAAAAAATCATGGCTATACTTAGTTCTTACTTTCAAAAATCTTCTTCAGGCATTTGGATTAAGGAAAGATGATTCACCAAAATTGTCATAATGGATAAAAAGAATTGGTTTGATTTGATGCGTTCATTTGGATTCTCCCATAACGAAGAAGAATTTGATATGATTCTTAAATATTATCATGAGAGTCATAGAAAATACCATAACATAAATCACATAAAGGACTGTTTGGAGAAGTGCAGTTTAAATGAAGAAACAAGATTGAATCATGAACTTCACCTGGCATTTTGGTATCATGATATTGTGTATAAGCCTTTTAAGAAGAACAACGAACAGAAAAGTGCTGATTTGGCTACAAGTTTTATAAAGAAGCAAACAGATGATCATGGAATGTCAGATCGAGTAGGAAATCTGATAATGGCAACTCTCCACAATAAAGAGCCTAAAATTATTGATGAGGCTTACATGATGGACATAGACATTTCAATATTAGGATCAAACGAAGAGACATACATTGAATACACGAAAAATATTAGAAAAGAGTATCGCTTGATTCCATGGTTTATATACAAGAAGAAAAGGGTAGAAATTCTTGAGATGTTCTTAAGAAAGGATCAGCTCTATCACACAGAATATTTTAAGTCGAGCCTCGAAAGTAGCGCTCGAAAAAATATTCAAAACGAAATCGAGCAATTGAAAAGCGCAACAAACATACTGTGATTCAAGAATTATGATTTTGTCAGGATCCATGATAATGAATCATTGAGATGAAAAATATAATACTGAGCATATTTATTTTCCTGCCAACAATAGTATGTCAGCTAAATGGTCAAGATCAATTGATATCAGATTGACTTTAGTCAAATACCCCACCTATCACCCGTGCAGTTAGATATAATGATTACAAAAATATTTCTGTGGCAGCAGTATAATTATAATTTCCGGCTCTAATAATCCGTTTATATAAGATGTCCTGTGTGACCCGAGTATGTGTCTATCTAACACTGATGCTGAGCACAATTTCGCTTAGTTCACAAGACAGTAATGAGCCTATATTTCAACCCTTCGAAGGAACCGTTTATCGCCTGCCATTTGACAGCCTAAATAAAGGGCATAGGCCTTATATCTATGAACTGGAGCCCTACCAAACGATCACTTGGCAAGAGATCAATCAGGAATGGAGGGCGAATACAGATCGATTTCCCGATATAGATTTGATTCAAGCCTTTGGGATAGACTTTAGGTCGACAGTCACTATTCCGATTGATGGGCTCTACCTTTTTGGACTTCGTTCAGATGATGATTCTGTGCTATGGATCGATGATCAGCAAGTACTCAACAACACGTATAACAGCTCCTATCCAGCGGAGGAAAAGAAGAAAGCGATGGACCTGAGCGCAGACACCTTGTATCTGGACAAGGGAGAGCATGACATAAAGATCTGGTACAGTCAGCTATATCCTAATATGATGGGTGTACAGTTTAGGGCAAAGTTTATTAAAGCGATGAAAGGTGCGAATAATCGGTGGCCAGCGCTGCGGATGACCTATGAATCAGCAGAATATGACTTGACCCAGGAGCACATCACCCTAATTGAAGAATGGCTCGATCAAATTGGGAATGTTGGTAAAAGGAAGAGAATTAAAATAGTGGGTTATGCAGACGAAGTTGGCACTCACCAGGCCAACAATATCCTCTCCCTACAACGAGCTCAGGAAGTGGGGAATTATATCATTTCGCAGCTTAATTATCAATGCACAGTAGATGTGTCTGGGCAAGGAGAGTTGGTTGGCGTAGGGGAACACAATCGATATGTGGTGGTCCAGTTAGAAGGGAAGTAGTATCAACAGAATAAAAAGTAATCTACCATAGGATATAGTCCCATAGTAAACAGGCGCTGATCAACAGCTGCTTGATCATCAGGGTTTGCAATGGCTACGATGATTTGAGGTAAAAACAACTCTGTCAATAGATCGGGCGACTCAACGGAAATGCCATAGATTTCATGTCCGATTTTCTTTTCATTTTCTGTGATCCAGTATAGATCCGGAAGGCGCTGTTTCAGATGCTGGATGATGGATTTGCCTTTTTTACCAGCTCCCCACACTACCAAGGGCCTGTCTTCAAAGTTATATTCCATGAAGTGGTGGCACTTCAACTTAATAAATCGATTGTCCAGGTAATTGGGATCATTGCGCGAGCTACGTGCTGGGTGATCTCGCCATAAGTGAATCTGCTTGATACATGGGATTACCTCAAGATCAGCCTGATACATCCTAAATGCCAGATCATAGTCTTCTGGATAGAGATCAGAATCAAAAGCACCTACCTGCTCAAAATCCTCCCTATGGAGCATCCAACATGGCGATGGTATCACACACTCTCGGTATAGTTCTGTAAAGTTCTCTCCCTCGGCAGTGAGCCCATTGAGCCATTGTTCATAGCCTTTATACCCTTCTCCAAGTGGTTCGGAGCTGAAGTATTTCACACCCCCTACGGCT
>CAZAXY010000119.1:8398-10185 GCA_964489125.1 uncultured Saprospiraceae bacterium | reverse complement strand
GCCCAGACATACATGATATTCTTAGCGCGAGCGCCGAAATCTTTGTATACCCCATTCTCCAATCCCTTGCCCATGCCGAGCAAGAAGACTAACATGAAAATCCCCCAGAATACACCTAGTGCTGTCAGGAAGCTTCGCAACTTATTCTTCATGATGGTTGCGAATATCTCTTGCCACTTATCTCTGTCAAATATTCCCATGCTAATCAGATTTAATGGCTTGAACAGGATTTATGCGGCTGGCCTGAATAGCAGGTAAGAGTCCAGCAAGGGCTCCTGCCATGATCAAGATTAAGGTTGCAGTGATGGCTATCCAAATATTAATTTCAGGCCTCCTGAAAAACTCTGTCTCTAAAAAACTCAACCCAGCTAAAGCGGCAATCCCCAAGACTAAACCGACATATCCAGCTATTGCTGTAATGAATATCGACTCTTGGAAGATCATGGAGACTATAGATCTCGGAGTTGCTCCGAGGGCCTTTCTGATGCCGATTTCTTTTGTACGATCCTTGACAATGATGAGCATGATGTTACTCACACCTATCACCCCTGCAATGATGGAAAATATACCTACTATCCACATGATGCCTTTGATGGCTGTCATGAGACTCTTAAAGCCCTGAAACTCCTCTGCCATATTCCAAATGCGTATGGCTTGACGATCTTCGGGATGTATTAATTTACGTTCTTGTAGTGTTCGCTTTACAGCTTCTTCCACTTCGATGACTTCTTCATATCCCAAATCTCCGAGATCAATAATCATCTGATCTATTCGCCTGAAGTTGGAGTAGTTAGTCTGAAGCGTCGAGATTGGCACGTAGACTCGCTGCATTGTTCTGCCTTCTTCTTTATCGTAGAACACGCCAATGACCTGATACGAATTACCATCGATCACTATGCTTTGGCCAATTGGATCAATCTCCTCTCCAAAGAATTCATCCTTCACATCTCTACCGATCACGGCTACCTTACGCAGCTTGTTAAGATCTTCATCATGAAAGTATCGCCCTGACAACAGCTCTAAACTCTCGATATGAGCACCATCAGGGTGGGTTCCTTGTACAGAGTAGGTTTGTGATTTTTGCCCATGGGTAACTACAGAACTCCAACTGAGAAAGTACTTGCCACTAATTTGGCTGATTTCATCAAACTGGCTGATCAGGTATTTATAATCGTCGTTATTGAGCCTGATTAGTCTACCCTCACCAAGTCCATTATGAGACTTGCTCGTTCGGCCCGTATTAATCCAAAGACTATTGAGCGCATCACCTTCAAATTGGTGCTGGATCCCATTCTGGAGGCCATTGCCCATACCTAAGAGCATGACGAGCATAAATATACCCCAAGCTACTCCAAAGGCCGTCAACAAAGTTCTGAGCCTATGACGATTAATGGACTCTAAAATCTCCTGCCACTTATCCACATCGATCATAGTCCGTGATTTTCTATGTGGCCATCCTTGATGCGAATAATTCGGTCTGTTTGATTGGCGATTTCATCTTCGTGCGTTACTATTATAGTGGTCATGCCCTGTTGATTGAAATCTCTAAAGAGCTGCATAACCTCCTGAGTGGTAATCGAATCGAGCGCCCCAGTAGGCTCATCGGCCAGTATAACTTTGGGTCTGCTAATCAGTGCTCTTGCAATAGCAACCCGTTGCTGTTGACCTCCAGACATCTGATTGGGATAGTGATCTGCCCAGTCCTTAAGTCCTACTCTCTCGAGATACTTCAACGCCAGATCTTGACGCTCAGCCCGAGAAACTTTCTGATAATATAGCGGTAGCGC
>CAZAXY010000119.1:6471-8298 GCA_964489125.1 uncultured Saprospiraceae bacterium | reverse complement strand
AGGACATGAAGCTTGTTGAAATCAGTTGAATAGGACTTGTTGAGGTTTTTTAGTTTAATCATGCACCTGTCTCGTTCTGACAACGAATTAATTTATATCAAACGAATTCTATCGCTATTATTAGATGAACTCAGTAAAAGGACAGACTAAAAGGGAAAGAAGTTACACTTCAAAACATGATTTATTGTTTTGAAGACTTACTTTCCACCCACTTGATTTTTATTACTTTGGTCGGGATAGTCTTTATGACCCCATCATATCAATAAAATATAACTATGGGTATTGCTACGTTTTTGGGATTTACTGTTTTAGTGGCAGCAATTGCTTATTTCTCTACAAGGGATACAGATGAGTCCACAGCAGATGGATTTTATTTAGGAGGTAGGAGTTTGACTGCGTATACTATTGCTGGCTCTCTGCTTCTCACTAACCTGTCAACAGAGCAGATTGTAGGCCTTAATGGACAGGCTTTTACAGAAGGTGTATTAGTGATGGCATGGGAGACTTTGGCTGCAATTGCCATGATTGTTACAGCCATTTATTTACTGCCCAGATATCTTAAGGATGGTCTGACGACAATTCCAGAATTTATTGAAAAGCGGTTTGATACTGCTACTAAGAGTATTGTTACTGTGCTGTTTCTATCAGGATATATGATCGTCTTGTTGCCATCGATATTGTACTCTGGTTCATTGGCTTTTAGTAACATTTTTGATTTACCTGAGCTGTTGGGTGTTTCTAAGACTGCAACTCTATGGATCTGTACCTGGAGCATTGGATTGATTGGAATGATCTATGCCATATTTGGTGGATTAAAGGCAGTTGCAGTATCTGACTTAGTCAATGCAATAGGTCTCCTGATAGGAGGAATACTCATTCCTATTTTTGGTCTATCCCTAGTAGGAGATGGGAGTATAATCGAAGGTGTGCGGACTCTATGGGTCGAACATCCAGAGAAATTTAATGCACGAGGAGCCGCCGATGCTTCAATTCCGTTTGGAACTATCTTCACGGGAATGATGCTTGTCCAGATGTTTTACTGGGGCACCAATCAAGCAATCGTCCAGAGGGTGTTTGCTGCTAAAAATCTAAAAGAAGGACAGAAAGGACTGCTGATAGCGGCATTTATAAAATTCTTAGGACCATTAATTGTGGTTCTACCGGGCATAATAGCATTTCATCTTTATAGCGATCAGATCACTACCCCTGACACCGCATATCCAATACTCGTTAAGAGCGTATTACCAATTGGATTAGTAGGATTCTTTGCCGCAGTCTTGTTTGGTGCAGTACTATCCTCGTTTAACAGTGCACTTAATAGTTCGGCCACATTATTTGGTTTTGACCTATACAAAGAGTACTTCAAGAAGGACGCTACAGAAAAACAAGCGGTAAGAGCGGGCAAGGTATTTGGCATCTGTCTCGCGATAGCAGGTATGAGCATAGCCCCATTTATTGCAAATGCGCCAGATGGATTGTTCTCATGGCTACAGGAAGCCAACGGCTGTTATAGCATCCCAATATTATCGATGATCGTGATTGGCTATTTTACTAAGAGAGTACCAGCCTTTGCAGCCAAAATCGGTTTGCTCTCAGGGGTGATTTTATACTCTATCAGTCAATTTATCATCAAGCCTATAATGGTGGCCAAGGCACTTACGCAAGCCGAGATAAACGGAATTACTGACGCAGGGCAACTTAGTTTGATCGAGGCTGGTGCATATCCTCATTTTCTTCATGTGATGGCGATATTATTCGTTCTCAATGTCACTATCATGTTGGCTTTGGGTGCTTGGAAACCTCTGAAAGAAGAATTTAAATTTCCTA
>CAZAXY010000119.1:0-6371 GCA_964489125.1 uncultured Saprospiraceae bacterium | reverse complement strand
ACATCAGGCATCATCACTTGAAAGACGCCGGTCTGATGTATAACAACGCCAGATAAGGCTAATGAAAGGACTATGCCAAAAACATACGACAAGCCCATGATGACTCCCATATTAGCCCCAGCCAGGCTCTCTTCAGTAAATCCGTTGATGCGCATCCACTTCTTACCGAATCCCATAGCTCCATACCAAAAGAATCCAATTGCTAGTGGGATCAATGCAGTTGCAAAAAATAAGTACCAGTTAGAAGGCATTGCTGTAATAATTTAAGATAGTAAATGATCCTATTAAGATAATAAACATGCTAAAATTGGTACTTCACAAGAACATAGAAATTTCTTGGTGGCTGCACACGAAATCCTATGTCGTCGATAGTACCATCGAAGTCAACATCTATCGGAGATCCTTCCGTAAAATAGAGCACATCAAACACATTATTAAGCACCAAACTTAATGATAGGTTGTCTGTAATCTGTGTATTCAATTGACTGTTAAAAACAGTAAAGCTAGGTAGAACAAAGCTATCATTATTAGATAACTCGGTAAACGATTGACTGACGTGTCGAGCGTTCAGATTAAGATTGATTCTATCAGATATTGCAATGTCTACAGAAGGATTAATCAGAAACTGAGGAGCGAAGATATGCTCCACATCGGTAAAGCTCTCACCTGTTCCAGGATCTACGTACTCATCAATATTGCTATCCATATAAGTCAGGTTCAATCCTAACTTGACCTGATCGGATATGTTATAAGAACCTACTAGCTCAATTCCTTGTCTGATACTATTTGGAACATTCTGTCTGATCTCCATATATGACATATCTACGAGCGCTCCAATCTGACTGATCTCATTGTCAAAGTTTAGATGAAACAAATTGGCCTCAAATGAAAGCTTGTTCCCTCGCAAACGATACCCCAATTCTAGGTCATGAACACGCTCAGACTCCGTTACTCCATTGAAGAGATCTGACCTAGTTGGTTCTCTGCTAGTCTCGCCAAAGGAGATATAAAATTGATCTCGCTGAGACAACTGAAGACTAACACCTAATGAAAAATTAAAAAATGCGTAATCCTCTTCTATAAAAAAGTCATTATCGGCTCCAATAACTGATTCATCACCATCTATATCTGTATCTATGAAGCGCAGCTCTGCATTACCGAAATAACTGAATTTATTGAGTTTACCGTCATACTTAGCATAAGTGCTAACTTCATTCTTATCTGTAAAATCTCTGTTAAATGGCTCTCTCTCTAAAGGCGTTATGAAATCGAAATTCACTCTATTAAATGTGTATCCATTAGCGCCAAACGATAATGCTCCTTCACCCACTTGCTTCGTCCCATTTAGCTGAAGGCCGTATTGATCATTCTCAAGTCCAAACATAAACTGCTCTCCACCAAAACTAAACGGGAACTCTCCGCCTGCTCCATGAAAATATGCCGTGGCGGAGTATTGGAATCCCGGTAAAGACTTAGCATATTGCAGCTGTACCATGCTCTGCTCGAAATCATCGACATCGTTAAGGTCATTGAAATTAGTACGCGGATTCTCGTTGATTATCGATAGAGGTACATGTAGATATGATTGACCATTTTGGGTGCGTCCTGAAAAAGCCGTCAGTTTTAATACATCATTATCACCCTTGATCCCACCTGAGAAAAAGAACGAGTAGGAGTCTGAGCCAGAGTTGTCTTTGAATCCTCCAGTCTCTGTGCGCGTCATCCGCGCATAAACTCCAAACTTATCATCGATAAGTCCAGATTGCGCCTCTGCACTGGCACGTAACGTACCAAAGCTTCCTGCTGTAAGCTGTACACCATAATTAGATTCATCCTTGAAGAGATTGGGAGATTCGAAATTAACAGAACCCCCATATGAAGCAGCACCGACACTATTGGCGCCAACGCCTCTGATCACCTGGATACTCTCAACACTATTGCCAAAGTCAGAAAAATTAGAGAAGAACGTACCATGATCAACCATGTCATTGAGCGGCACACCATTCAAGCTGATATTCAGGCGATCCTGATCTATCCCTCTTAGTCTGAACTGTGAGTAATTACCAATGTCGGTTCCACCATCAGAGTAAGACACTATAGAAGGCACCAACCGCTCGATTAGCACAGCGGGATCTTGCCCTATGTATATCTCATTTATCTGAGCTTGATCAACATTGGTGTAAGTTACCGGAGCATTGTCAGCCACTCGAGATACCGAAATAATTACGTTCTCGATATCGACACTGTCAACACTGGAGATAAACTCTTGTGCAGATACAGAAACGACAAAAAGTGTGAACATAAGGGATAGAATTCTCATAACTCATTTTTTTAGTTTGATAAAATATGATGGTATGAGATCACTACACCTATAAGTGTACGTATCCTTAATTTCCTTACGCCAGCATTACCTGGATCAAGTTTATTGGGTATAATCTCAGCCTGTAATTACATTCATCAACTGGATGAATAAGGCACCCCATCATAAAGTCGACACAAATATAATATCATTTATATGTTGCAAGAGTCTCGATAGCGGTATTAATCCGCTCATTGATATTGCCGCGGACTTCGTGATAAGGAATATCGAGTTCTTTTAGGCCAGAACGGTATCGCTCATGAAACTCATTTCTATCGAGGTCGTAGTCTCTGAGCGGATCGGCCTCTAAAGGTATATGATGATCACAGAGTAGAAAGAGATCCCAATCCTGTCTGGCAATACGATCAATGATCCACTGATGACATCGACCAAATCGAATCTCTGACCAGATCTTTATCACCAACAGACTGGTATCGCATATGATTGGATCAATGCCATTAGAATTAGCCTGTTTTTCTTGATTTAATTGTCCTTGAGCAATAGTTAATAGATCACCTTCAGAATAAGCGGGCCCATGCTCCATGAGATACACTCTGGCATACTCTGGTAGGTGGACTACTCCATAATGAGCAGCAAGACCAGCTGCTAAAGTAGACTTGCCTGAGCACTCTATACCTGTGATGACGACCTTCACGATCTATAGGATTTGAGCCATGCTCTATAACCCATAATCGCAAAGGCGATATATATAAAATAGAGCAGCGAATAAAAATAGAGTCCCTTATAAAAATATATGCCCGTAGCCAATATATCTACCCCAAACCAATACATCCAGCTCTCTAATTTCTTACGTGCAGTCAACCACATAGCCGTCACGCTCATCATAGTAGTCGTACTATCCCAGTAGGGCAAAGATGGAGGATCAAGATTTGGAATGATGGAAGGTAGGATCAATAAGAATTGCGCAAAAAACAGGACGCCTATAGCCGTAACAAAGATCCAAACAAGGCGCAACTGTGAGGTTTGTGTAGTTACCAACAGTGTCTCTGCTTCCTTAGGCTTAGTCCAATTATACCAACCATATACGTTGAGGACCAAAAAGAGTATATGTAAGATAAAATCTCCATACAGTCTGCTCTGCCAGAATATCACGAAGGATACCAGGATATAAAGAATGCCAAAAATCCAATTGCGTATATCCTCCTTGATTAGGAGCAATACGTTAATCACCCCAAATACTAATCCTGCAAACTCTAAGGCAGAGAATCCTTGAAGTGAACCAATAACATCATTTACTATTTCTCCCATTGTACAATTCTACAGGCGAAGGTAAGAGATCAATAAGACTCAGTTCATCGAAAAAATGCTTGACATAGTCGATCAATCGCACAAATGACTGCAAGTCAATCCTATATTGAGTTAAAATCTTAGATATGTTATACAGATTATTACAACCTCAAGTATTAGTGTTCCTCATCCCTATTGTGGCTATTGTCGGAGGATATATTATCAAGTCTCAGAAAATTAGACAAGAGCACGAAGAGCGATTGGCTAAGATAGAAGCGGGTATGGACCCTGATGAGTAGATTGACCTAACTTCTCTTATAACCTATGATTATGAAATGGATGAACTTTCTTTCAATAATGATGAGCTTAGTTTTATTGGCTAATTCTTATAACAGGTTACTCACACGGCCTTAATCTTAATTCTATGGCGAGTGGAATATCAGCGCTTATTATCAACAAATAAGGCCGATTCAATTTATCAAGTGACAGATACCGCCGACACGATGATTCAAATCAAGTAACTTTCGGTCTAATTTGATTGTATTGAAGAAATCAGTGGTTTTACTCTCCATAATTATTCTGTTAGGCGTCGCTTGTAGTGCAAGGGCACAGAATGACCTTGATTTCCACATTTACGACCAAGACAATCACGAGAAAATATCTGGCTGGATAATCTCATCGATGCATAATGAATTTCTGATTAGTGATGAAATGAGACTTAGAGCCCAAGACTTAGCTCAGTATGATTCTCTGAAAATCTACAAGTTTGGTTATCATTTGTTAGATGTCGCAGCAAATGAAATCCACGATTCATTGTATTTGCACAAACTAAGTCAAACCATAGATCCAGTTGAAATAAGTGCAGACAAACTAAAAAAGAAAACACTTAAGAAATCAGGATCGATTTTCAACACAAAGTATCAATTCACTCCGTTTAGCTCTACGCTGTTTCAATTAACAGTATCTCCTCGACCAAATAATTACCTCCTAAAGTCGATTCAACATAACTTAAAGCTCAGTAGATGTGAGATCACAGAGGAAAAGCTATATATCATCTCAGGTGATCATGTATTAATGGAATTGATATCCATACCTTCAAATAGTACAATTTCTAGGTTTGATGATATTAACAAGAGATTAATAAGTTACAGAGCGTAGAGATATATTACCAGATCAAGGTAGATAACCCTGGCGAGTGCAAGGTGAGCTTTAACACGGTCAATGACAAATTTACCTCACACTCTAAGAGTATAATTTACTCTAGTACTATTATTGAGAATGTAGGTTTTCCATATCATATAGTCATTAAGGAATAACCAAGATTTGCGAAGAACAAAAGGTTGATTGCATAAAAAGAACAATTAAACCTGATTCATCTCTGATGCACAAGACTTGATTCAAATCAAGTAACTTTCAGCCTAAATTGTTTCTATTGAGCCGAACTCATCTGATGACTACTATATTCTCGATAGGATTCCTCATAGGAGTTTCCTGTATCTCTATTCCTGAGGAATCAAAAGGCATTGCGCTCATCATCGATGCTGACACTGCCAATGAAGTCGATGATCTCTATGCGATCGTCCGAGCGCTAAATGCAGATGAGCTTGATGTACAAGCGATCACCTCGGCACAATTTCACACCTCTCCCCTTGCCACAGATAGCACGGTATACGAGAGTCAAGCCATCAACGAAGATATTATCAGACTTATGGATAGAGCGGATATTGATCTTCCACTAGGAGCGAACGGACCGATGGCATCAGCATCGGAACCCGCTACGTCTGAAGCTTCTGAATATATTATCGATGCTGCCAGAACACACAGTTCCGACGACCCGCTACATATAGCTGTCCTAGGACCCTGCACTAATGTAGCATCTGCCATTGTTGATGCACCAGATATAATCCCTAATATCAAGGTCCATTACATAGGATTTTGGCATGACACCCTAACACAGGTATTCGACCTTAAGGAATTCAACTCAGGCAATGATACTGTGGCCGTTCAGGTTTTGTTGGATACGGAAGGATTGGATTTCGATGTAATGACGGCGACGACTTGCCAGCATCTAGTACTCACTAAAGAAGAGGTAGATCAACGTCTGAAAGGTAAAGGTGGGATCGCAGATTATCTGGTTAACCGTTGGGAATCTTATACTCGATGGTGGACTGAGGAAGATCCAGAAAAGAAAAGCTGGATCATATGGGATTTGGCTATCATTGAAGCACTGATCCAGCCCGAGTTGGCAGAAAAGCGACCGTTTAAAGCACCATCTAATACTCCCTCAAGGGTTATTGATGCGTACATTGATATAGATGTACTCGCTATGAAAGAAAACTTTTGGAATTCTGTTGCACCAGGCTCACAACTGCATTAACTGTAGGGCCATCGCCATCAGTTCTTTCTTCTCTTGTACCGTTCGTGTCAATGGCAATTGAGCGAGGCCAATCAACCTTCTCATCATTTCGACACCTGCATATCTGCTAAGCAGTGAGTCATCAATATCATCAGGATATGCAGTAGTGATTGTTGACAGATAATCTATATCGTGGGTTGCCATAATCAGATGTGCCGACATAACACCAAGGTCAAATTCAGCATGACCGAGATGGGCAAACTCTGGATCCAGCACATAGATGTCTTTGCCAGATTGCATCCAACTACCCGGATAGTAATCGCCATGAACTAAAGTCTTACCTGCTGACAGATAGATCTCGCCCAATTCAGAGACAACAGACTTTAATTTGTGGTTTTCTTGATAGGG
>CAZAXY010000118.1:0-10298 GCA_964489125.1 uncultured Saprospiraceae bacterium | reverse complement strand
TGATTAATAGTCAGGTCAAAGAACTACCTGATGCCGATCAATATATGGCCTTCGTTGCGATGGTTGAGACCCTCAATAATCGCCTTAATGAAAAGAAAATAGACCTCTCTGAGGTTGGATTGGTGATTATTGATGAGGCACATCACAATTCATTCAGAAAGCTGTTCAAGTTCTTCGATGAGACTTTCATGTTAGGCGTTACGGCTACACCCCTGAGCTCTAATATTAAGTTGCCAATGAAGGATACCTATGAGGAGCTTATAGTAGGGAGTAGTATAGCTTCCTTAATTGACAAGGGATTCTTGTCTAAGGCGACGATTTATAGTTATGACGTGGGACTCGGCACCTTGAAAGTCGGTATCAATGGAGACTATACCGTATCGTCGTCAGAAGAGCTTTATACTAGTGATGACATGCGGAGTAAGCTCTTGTATGCTTATGAGCAAAGAGCTAAGGGTAAGAAGACCTTAATCTTCAACAATGGTATCAACACGTCGAGATACGTCTATGAGACCTTCAGAGCGAAAGGCTATGAGATAAGACATCTCGATAATACACATACTAAAAAGGAGCGAGCAGAGATACTCCAGTGGTTTAAGGAGAAACCCAATGCGATCCTGTCGAGTGTGAGTATACTGACTACGGGATTTGATGAACCGACAATCGAGACCATAGTGATCAATAGAGCGACGAGATCACTGACGCTGTATTTTCAGATGATCGGGAGAGGCTCTCGTGTGCTCGATAATAAGAAGACCTTTGATGTAGTGGATCTGGGTAATAATGCGGCGAGGTTTGGTCTCTGGGACTCTGAGATAGACTGGCAGAAGATATTTAGAAATCCAATTCAGTTCTTAGAGAGCCTCATCACTGATGATGAGATCGAGCGACGCTTCAGATATGTCATGCCTGACGAACTCAGGGCTATGTTTAGCAAGTCTGAGGAAGTCTTGTTTAATATCAATGCCGCATATGATGAAGCCGTAAAAAATAGACAGAAGTCTTCAGTGGTTATCGACAATGCACTTGATCAACATGTCAAGATCATCCTCGAAAACACGGATGACCTGATGACTGCCCTAACGATGATACGCTTGCTCAAATATGACATAGAAGATCGCATCCGGCGGTATTGCTACTGCATCTGCAATAGTACACGCAACTATAAGGAGTGGGCAATAGAGGATTACACATCTCGCTTGAAAAAGACGGTAATGAAGGCTCTTTAACTAGGGGTTTACCTCTGATTTATGCCGATATAGCTCAGATTTAGCCTTAATAATGAGATAGCTCTGTACATCCTTGTAACATTTTGCCGTTACATAGTCGTCACACAGCTATATCCACTAAAAAGTATGCTATGAAACGATTCTTGTTATTATGCACCTTGCTCTCATTTACTTTTTGCATCTCAGCTCAAGTTATGATTAGGGGCGGCCTGAACTACTCTAATATCTCTATAGACTCTAATACAGACGATATCGTGTTTAACAGTAAACCAGGTTTTCACCTCGGCCTTAATGGTAATATACCTATTGGGAAACTATGGAGCATACGCCCAGCTGCTATCTACCATCTCAAGGGTGCTATCGCCGATGATGCGGGAGCATCCGACGATACTAATCTGAGTTATATCGAAGTGCCACTTAACCTTGGCCTTAATCTAGGACCTATAGTTATTGAAGGCGGACCCTACTTCGGATATCTACTCAATTCATCTTCAGGAATTTTTAATACAGACAGCTTTAATAAAACTGATTGGGGCGCTAACTTTGGAGCTGTGCTCGAACTAGAAAAGTTGGGTATCGGGATTAACTATAGCAATAGTTTGATCAATATTGCTTCTGAGGATAGATTCGGAGCGGCAACAGATCTTACCAATGGTAATCTTGCCTTATTTCTATATTATAAGCTTTAACAAGATTAAGTTGACAATACGCTGTACGTGCTAATCAGCACATACAAAATCGCTGCTACCTTGACGACTTCTATGCCTATTGATATGACTTTGTGGCCTGAGACGCGATTTTGATTTGTCTTTATGATCTGTTCCATGATTACCTTAAAGACACAGTATTAAGACATCTGCCCTTAAGTATTATAATAGAATTCTGCTAGTAATTTTACGTTCAGTCATTTTATGACGGCCTAAATAATGTATTACCATTAAAAAAAGTAGTTTGTCATGTATAGACTGCTCGGTGCTCAATGAACATGGTCTAAAGTAGGGTATAAAGGTTCTATTAACACTTGTATTAAGACTATGTCAAGTTTATGAAATCACTATCTCATCAGGAGTTTCCTTCCTAATTTCATAGTATGCTCAGACAAATAATTCTCATTACTACATTCCTCTACAGCATCGTCACCTTTGGTCAGATTACAGGTAGCGTAAGTGATCGATCTGGTGAGCTCTTACCTCTTGTTAGCATATACATACAAGGTACATCCACAGGAACTACTACTAATCTGGAAGGCGTCTATCAACTCAATTTAAACAATGGCAGCTATGACGTCGTCTATCAGTTCATCGGATATGAAACTCAGGTTAAGAGTATACAGATTGATGGTACTCCACAAATAATTGACATTGTACTCGCTGAGCAGGCACTCCTCATTGATGAAGTTGTAGTCGCTGCTGATGCTGAAGACCCTGCCTATCGAGTCATTCGTCAGGCTATAAAAAACCGTGATTTCCACAACAACTTGCATGAACAGTATGCTTGCGAAGTATATGTCAAGGGATATAACAAGGTCTTGGATGCACCTGAAAAAGTATTAGGAATCGAGGTCGGAGATATGGATGGAGCTCTCGATAGTAACCGCCAGGGCATCGTATATCTATCTGAGTCCATCTCTGATCTCTACTACAGTCGACCAGATAATTATAAGGAGGTAATTACTTCATCTAAAATCAGTGGTGACGATCAAGGCTACAGTTTTAATAGCGCTGCTGAGATGCAGTTTAATATTTACAAGAATACCGAGTCCCTGGCGAGAGCAATCATTTTACCGATTGCTGACAATGCGCTGAAGTATTATAGATATAGATTGGATGGGACGTTTTATGATGAGAAGAATCGACTCATCAACAAGATTGAAGTGATCCCGAGGTCTCAATCAGATCCTGCGGTGTCGGGTTATATCTATATCGTCGAAGACGTCTGGAATGTTCATTCTCTCGACCTTAGCTTATCCAAGCAGGCTTCCCAAGTCTATTTTTTAGACAGCCTCAATTTTGAGCAGGTTTTTATACCGATCGGTGATTCTGACAGCAGAGCTCTATTTAGCAACATCATCACCTTTCAGTTTGGAGGATTGGGTTTTGTGGTTGAGGGAGAGTTTACAGCGATCTATAGTGATTACAACTTCGATCCACAGTTGGATAAGAAATTCTTTAAGCATGTTACACACGTAGTAGAAGAGGGGAGTAATGAGCGTGACTCGGCATTTTGGGCTGAGATTAGACCAGTGCCCCTAACTAGAATAGAGACTCGAGATTACATCCAAAAAGACAGTATACGAGAGATTCGTGAGAGCCCGGCATTCAAGGATTCATTGGATCGGGAGAACAACAAGTTTTCATTAGGGAATCTCCTTAGTGGATACAGCTACCGTCATTCTAATTCCATGCAATACATAGATATAAATTCCCCTCTGCGAGGATTGAATTATAACGAAATACAGGGTGTTAAGACAAAAATTGGTCTTAATTATCGCAAGTACTTTGATGAAAAGGAAACCCGTAGGATATTGTATTCGAGTACTTTGGATTATGGATTTAGGGAAAAGAAACTAAGGTATTGGGGCAATTTAGTCTACAGACCTAACCGAACTACCAGTACCGAGTTTGCGGTATTTGGTGGCAGTCGGATAAATCAGATTAACAATACTCCTGCTATATCACCATTCTATAATAGTATTTACTCGTTAGTCGCTAATCAATTTTTCGCTCGATTTTATAGCAAGAGCGAGCTGGGGTTAAGATGGCAGACTGATGTGAGCCCAGGGATTGTGCTTAACACATCAGTGAGGTATGAGGATCGGACAAGGATAGATTATTCACCTGTTTTTTTCACTTCTTTCGATGCACGGGCGCTAGGCGATGCAAAAGCATTAATACTAAATGCTGATCTGCGCATCAGAATAGGGCAGAAGTATTCCATATTTCCGGATAGACGATATAGTGACGGATATTCAGGGCCGCAGCTTCGGTTGTCATATACTGGAGCTATCAGGACACTCGGTACTAATCTATCATATCATAAAGTTAGTTTGAATATAGGTGACTACTTATCAATAGGTAATAAAGGGGATTTCTCCTACTTTTTAGAGGGCGGCACATTCTTATCCAATGAAAGAGCTGCTTTTGTTGATAATTTCCATTTCCAAGGCAATCAACTATTGATCTATCCTTCTGACTCTGAACAAGGCACATTTTTAAACCTTCCATACTATGATTTTAGTACTAACGAGAGCTTTGTTCAAGCTCATGTTAATCACGATTTCAATGGTTGGGTTCTCGGTCGTATTCCTGGCCTGATGCAAACTGGGTTTAGTTTAGTTGCAGGAGCACGTTATTTGGATACTCCCAGTAATCCTGCTTATTGGGAATTCAATGTAGGATTTAACAATGTAGGGTGGGATCTATTTAGGGTGCTGAGAGTGGACGTTGTTTGGTCGGTTCAATCTGGGCAGACTCAACGGAACATTCGCTTTGGGATAGGGTTGTAGTCATTGCACTTAATAAGGTTAAAGTGATGATTCTTTAAGCAAAATCAGTTTGCAAACGTTCTGATATAAAGAAATTCTCAGTTATGGAGGATCTCCATCCATTTAAATACTGATTTACCCCATGTTAATTGAGCGATTCAATAGCATATCTTTCATTTGTGACTTTGTCAACTTCCAGACAACCATTTTATTGGTTTATGAATAGTATATAAGTAATCATGGCTATGAGATTTATTATTTCTGTATCGTTACTATTTTTTGCAACATTTCTTTTTGGACAAGAGATAGATTGCACACGCATGGCGTCACTTAATGGCAATGGCCCATATACTAATACGGGAACCTGTTATTTAGAGCGCTTTGATGATGGTCGGGTACAGCTTAGAATGGGTGCAGACTTTCGATATTCACCAGGTCCGGATATAAGGATTTATCTGAGCAATAGTGCAACAGGCACTAATGGGGGAGAAGAACTTTTTTTACTCGATGATATATTAGGACCAACGACCTTCACGGGACCATTGACTTTCGAACTCCCTTCAGGTATCAATATTGAGGACTTTAGTCATGTTGTTACCTATTGTAAAAGATTTAGACAATTATGGGGAAGCGGTGAGTTTTCAACATTCGACTGTGCAACCTCTGGTGGTGGAGCAGAAGAACCTGAAGAAGAAGAGGAAGAAGTAGAAGTTGAGTGCTTTGATAGTGCCACAGCTACTACAGCATGGGTGGCAGAAATCACTGTATGTACAGATGACGGAGTACCCGATCCCACCGAGCTAAGAACCACACTAAGCGAAGTTACCTTAGGGCAAGACTATTCTTTCTTGTTGACAGATGCCAATCGAAATCTACAACAAGTCATCAATGAGTTCGAGTTTGATTTTGATGATACGGGCTTAGAGACTCAATTGGTATTCGGCATTCAGTATCGTGGAGAGTTGAATTTTACTATTGGTAGACCGATTGCAGAGATCACTGCGGATACTTGCTTTCAATTATCCAGTATGGCCAACTTTCTAAGAATCAATAAAGAGTCATGTTTCGTTCCAGAATGCCTTACCAGCACAGTGACAACTAATACAGGACAGCGATCTATAACTGTATGTACTGATGATGGCATAGACGATAATATTGGATTAAGAACATCTTTAACAGACATTACCCTTGGACAAGATTATTCGTTCTTGGTCACAAACAACAATAATATTCTACAGGCTATAGTGAATACTAGCACCTTCAATTTTGATAATACAGGCTTAGAAACCCAACGAGTTTTTGGCATCCACTATCAAGGAAATTTAAATGCAGTTATTGGTAGAAATATTAATCAGATTACTGCTTCTGATTGTGTACAGCTTTCTAGCAGTACGGCATTTCTGACTATCAATAAAGAATCATGTTTTGTGCCCGAACCTGAGTGCTTCGAAAGCACGGTATCTCAAAGTACAGGGCAGCAGACGATCACAGTATGTATCGATGATGGTATTGCTGATAACATTGGATTGAGAACATCCTTGACTGATGTCACCCTTGGCCAGGACTATTCTTTTTTGGTAACTGATAATCGCAATATTCTTCAAGCAGTAGTGAATACTAATACCTTCAATTTTGATAATACAGGCTTAGAAACTCAACGAGTTTTTGGCGTTCATTATCAAGGAGGTTTAAATGCAGTTGTCGGCAGGAATATAAATCAGATCACAGCTGCGGATTGTGTACAGCTTTCTAGCAGTACGGCATTTTTGACCATTAATAAAGAGTCATGTGTTGAGACATTCGAATGTCTCTCGTCGACAATAACGTCATCAACAGGTGCACAGCAAACAACGATTTGCCCAACTGATGGTATCGCCGATTTAATTTCATTTACTAATAGTCTCGGAGAAGCTCCAGGAGCAAATTACAGCTATATTCTGACCGACGATCGTGATATTATAATGCAAGTATTGTCAGATGATCGTTTCGATTTTGAAGGCTCAGGAAATGGAACTTTAAGAGTGCGTGGTGTACATTTTGATGGTACATTACAAGCCAATGTTGGCTCAGCCGTATCATCTGTTTCAGCTACTGGTTGCGCTCAAGTGAGTGCGGGATTTTTTACTGTGAGCAAAGGCAATTGCCCAATGCCTGCTTCTACTCGCATGGTGAGTGGCACCATTACAAACCCTGCAGGAGAAGCGCTTAGTAATGTTCGTGTGGATATTGGCAATAGATCGACCACAACTGATAGTCAAGGACGATTTAGTATTGATCAATTGCCTACAGATGTAAGTTTAACGGTCAATCCAACTAATAATGTAAATGCAGCGAATGGTGTTAGCTCACTAGATATCATTTTAGTAACACGACACATCTTAGGATTGCAGTCGTTCACAGATCCGTATCAATTGATTGCGGCAGATGTGAATAATAATGGTTCCATTTCTGCTGCAGACCTGATAGGTATACAACGAGTAGTCCTAAACCTCACGACGGAATTTGATGGACAACCGAGCTGGATTTATATCCCATCGGACGCTGATCTCAGTACTTCTACAATACGCAGTGGTGTCCAGACCAGTGTTGCATTGGGGCCCTCCGAGGAGAATGTAGAAAATCTTAACTTCATAGGAGTTAAGATCGGGGATCTTAATGATTCTGCTTCCATAGAGTAGCCTTGCGAATGAGATTAATCGGGTTATATCCTTTATTCTTTCTAGTCGGTTTAATCATTGGCTGTAATCAGACTAGCACGTCAACATCCACGCCAGATGTTGAAGCCGATTTGCCTGAAGAGATAATACCTATGGAGTTTCTACGTCACGTTGTACTATTCAAGTTTAACGATCAAGCGACAGCAGAAATAATTGGGGAAATAGAACAATCCTTTGCAAGCCTGGCGGATAAGATTCCGGCGATTCATTCCTTCGAGTGGGGAATTAATAACAGCCCAGAAGAGAGATCCAAAGGACTGACACATTGCTTTCTTGTGACGTTTGCCACAGAGGAAGATCGACAGGCATACCTGCCTCATCCAGACCACCAGGCCTTCGTCAAGTTTATAGCTCCATATGTCGAAGACGTCACTGTAGTCGATTATTGGGTCAAGTAGAAATCTTCGGCAGGCAAAGATTATTGCTACTGCTCTATGAAGCCAGACTCCCGCACACCATGGCCACTGATTCCCAGTAAGTTGTCCCCGAGTTCAAGCCTCATCTCATCAGCTAAGGCTGAGATAGTATCGATTACCTCGGGATACAGTGCTGCAACATCTGTTGTTTCACTCACATCGTTAGAGAGTTGATAGAGTTCTATCGTTCTTAGGGTGTCTTGATCGTAGTTTACTGGCGTGCCGTCGGTTTTTCCAGTTCTGCCGTTAAGTGTTCTAAAGGAATGCGGGAAGTAGAGTTTCCAATCTTTATAGCGGACCCCATGCAATTCGTTATGCTTATAGTAGTAATAGTATGCCTCATGAGGTGTTTCAGTGGTTTTCCCTTGCCAGATATTCAAGAGGCTCTTCCCATCAATTGTTCTTTTTGGTAGTACGGCTGAAGTTATTTCTGCGATCGTCGGTAAGATGTCTATGTTCATCATCGGAGTATTAAGGATTCGACCCCCTGCGATCTGACTTGGAAAGTGGATGATGGTCGGCTCTCGCTGGCCACCTTCCCAGGCTGTTCCTTTGCCCTCTCGCAAGGGATATGCGCTTCCGGCGTGGGTGCCATAGTTGAGCCATGGACCATTATCAGAGGTGAATATGATCAGGGTGTTATCTAGTATTTGTTGTTTTTGTAAAGCATCAACGATCTGGCCCACGGACCAATCTATTTCCATGATGACATCACCATAGATGCCGCGCTCAGATTTACCCTTGAACTTATCCGAAACATACAGCGGCACATGCGGTTGAGGATGGGCCACATAAGCGAAGAAAGGCACGTCCTTGTTGCGAGTGATAAAGTCAACGCTCTGCTCCGTAATCTGGGTTGATAATAGAGATTGATCTGTCAGAGTATCAATGATAGTGCGATTGTGATACAACGGCAATGGGTCGAAATCGAATATAGGGCCTTGCTGAGGATGGAGTGGCCACATATCATTGGAGTAAGGGATGCCAAAGTACTCATCAAATCCCTGATTCAAAGGCATAAAGTCTGGATGATCGCCCAGATGCCACTTGCCAAATATGCCAGTACTATAACCCACCGATTTGAGCATCTCGGCAATCGTCGTCTCCTCTGGATGCAAGCCCCGTGGGCTGTCGGGCATGTAGGCACCATGGACGCCTAGCCGGTTTGGATAGCAACCCGTTAATATCCCTGCTCTAGAGGCCGAGCACACGGCCTGCGCAGCATAAAAGTCCGTGAGGATTAGACCATTGTTGCCCAATTTATCAAGATGAGGTGTTGATATATCATTAGCACCAAAGCAACCCAGATCTCCGTAGCCCTGATCATCAGTAAGGATTATAATGACATTGGGGCGTGATTCATCAGGGTTGATTTGCTGCTGAGTTCGACAGGATATCATTATCCCGATAAACAAAACGGTTAAAGTGGTAAAGATCTTACTCATTCGCTATGAAGCGTGGCACCTTATTGAGATAGTAATTGATATTCATTATTCCGCTTGTTTAGCCAGATGCTCCTTAAAGTAATTAAACATCAACTGTTGCTTATGGCGCACCGTATTGGCACCTTCATATGCTCCATGAGAGCGATTTGGATAGGGCATGAAGTCAAATTGCTTATTATGCTTGATTAACTCATTTATGAGTCGTTCACTGTTCTGATAGTGTACATTGTCATCACCTGTTCCGTGTATTAATAATAGCTTGCCCTTGAGCTTGTGAGCATGTGTTACTGGCGAACCATTGATGAAGTCTTCCACATTTTCTTGGGGGAGCCCCATATATCTCTCCTGATAGATGTTGTCGTAATACAATTGATAGGATACTGGCGCTCCAGATATCCCTACGTGGTAGACATCTGGAAATTGAAATAGCATATTGAGGGTCATCGAGCCCCCGCCGCTCCAGCCATATACACCCACTCGCGATTCATCGAGATAGGATAGTTTGAGGATTTCCTGTGCCGCCTTGCCTTGATCTTGAGCATTTATAGTGCCAATGCTGCGATAGATACTTTTGCGCCAGGCAGACCCCTTGAGGGTTGGTGTGCCTCTATTGTCAATGCTGATAATTACAAAGCCCTGCTGCGAGAGCAGGATGTGCCATAAGCCGATGAACTGATCATTGGCAACAGCACCCCAGGGCTCACCATAGACATGGAAGATCACGGGATATTGCTCCGCTGGGTTGAATCCATGGGGCTTAATCATTCGGGCATCCATGGTGATACCGTCTTCGGTAGTGACTTGATGATACTCGACCGATGGCATATTCAGCGTGCCGAGCTTATTGATGAAGGCGGCATTGCTGACCTGATCAGATATCACCTGATGATTGGGCAAGCTGACTAATCTCACCGTGTTAGGCGTGAGGGCATCAGAGTGACTATGCCATGCATACTGCCCGTCAGGAGAGATATTGTATCTATTGACGCCGCTATAGCTAGCTGGCG
>CAZAXY010000117.1:0-10396 GCA_964489125.1 uncultured Saprospiraceae bacterium | reverse complement strand
GCTCTATGAAAGTTCGGTGCCTTTCTCTTCCAAACACAAAATTCTGGCTAAGCTCATGTAAGTTAATAGATTCTGTCTTCCATTTTTTGTGTGAAGAAACCCTTCACAAATAGTGCTAATCCCGCGATTAATAAAAAATTCAATCGCCCGCTGCCTCCGTTTTGTATTCGGTTATACACTATATATCCGCCTATAAGCATCAGTACAAGTCCTCCTCCGATACTCAGCATTCTTCCATTAATACTATTCTCCTGTTTCACCTCTTGAAAGGCTTGAATCTGCTCTTCAATCAATTTGGAAGGATAGAAATCTTGTCTCGTTTTATCGTAAATCTCATCCGAAGAAGCTCCTTCCTTCAACAGTCTTGTTACTTTTTTCTTCTCCTCAATAGCAATCGACTTAACTTCTAACTCTACTAGTTCTCTTAGCATAGGAGCGTCGATAGTCCTGAATTCATTGGCCTTTAGGATTTCTTCTTTTGCCAATAGTTTGCTGCGAATTAATGGTCTTACATTTTCTCCAATGATTCCTTTAGCGCATGTAATAATATTTTTTATATCGAAGTCTTTGAGGCCTTGACTCTTCAGCTCCGATGTGATCTCTTCGATGGACCTGTTTTTATTGATCTTTATAACTACTTTTTCAGCATAGCTTATTTTTTCCTTGTACTTCATGACATTTTACTTGAAAAATGTGTCTTAAGATAACTGGTTTAGGCTTAAGTGTTAAGCTTGGAATCTAGTATTTATATGAAAGCTCTTTTAATGAGAGGAATACCGTTTTAAATCTTCAGCCGAGGCTGCGGAGTTACATCCAGCTCTGCAAACTCCCCGTTGATATATTTGTAATAAGCTGCTATGCCGATCATAGCGGCGTTGTCGGTACAGTACGCGATTTTGGGGATATGTAGGTCCCAGTCGTATTCTGCAGCCTTTTCTTTAAGTATGCTGCGAAGGGCACTATTAGCAGAGACGCCTCCTGCGACGGCTATAGTGCTTATCCCATATTCTACAGATGCTTTTACCACTTTGTCAATGAGTGAATCTACGATGACAGCTTGTACCGAACAACAGATATCGGCCAGGTTATCGGTTATGAAGTCAGGATCGATCTTTTTCTGATCTCGGAGGAAGTATAATACTGCCGTCTTAAGTCCGCTATAGCTAAACTCATATCCAGCCAATTTGGGCTTGGTAAAGCTGAATTTGGCAGAGCCTGTCTGTGCCAATTTATCGATGATAGGTCCTGCCGGATAGCTCAGACCGAGATACTTGCCTATTTTATCAAATGCTTCTCCAGCGGCATCATCACGAGTCTCTCCAAGAATCTCATAGGTTTCATGATCCGACATGATGATGAGCTGAGTATGGCCACCAGATACCGTCAGACAAAGAAATGGAAAACTCGGACGAGGTTCCTCGATAAAATGTGCCATGATGTGTGCTTCCATGTGATTGATGGTGATCAATGGAATGTCGAGGCTCATGGCGAGTGTCTTAGCAAAAGAACATCCTACTAAAAGGCTCCCGAGTAGCCCAGGGCCCAATGTAAATGCCACGGCAGCTAGTTGCCGGGGGCTGATCCCAGCTTGCTGTAGCGCTTGATCGACCACAGGAACGATATTTTCTTCGTGTTTTCTCGATGCCCACTCAGGAACGACACCACCATATTTTTCATGGATATGCTGTGTGGCGACTACATTAGATAGTAACTTATTGCCTTGAAAGACGGCAGCACCAGTATCGTCACAGGACGACTCAATCGCTAATATATGCTGCTTGTTATCTGAGGCGTTGATCTTTTTCAATTAGAGAAGGATATATATTTTGGAAAAATATTAATATTGTGAGCACTGGTGTGAATAAACAGATGATGAATTACGCCACAGACGATTATTTCAGCATCTTAGTAGATATACCAACATTATAATTAACAACTGTAGAATGAAAATCGCATTAAATCTAATTGTTCTCGTTTTGATAGCAGGTCTAGCCTATGCTCTAGTCGGCGGGATACAGGAGCCTATAAAATTTAAGGACGAATATACTAAGAGAAAAGATGCTGTAACTGGCAAAATGGAGCAGATCAGAAAGGCTCAAGAGATATACAGAGAGATTACAGGAGAGTTTGCTGGATCATTTGATACGCTGTCACATGTGTTGACTAATGATTCTATTCCATTCATAAGATTGGAGGCAGATCCAGATGATCCAACAAATGAAGACAAGTACATCAGAGTAGTCACCTACTCGTCTGCAATAGATAGTATTAGAGCAATGAATATCGATCTCGGTGATCTTGCAAGTGTACCATTCAGTAACAATGCTAAGTTTGAGATGAAGTCTGATACTACTACTTACCAGAGTACTCTTGTACCAGTAATGGAGTGCATGACGAGATGGAAGGAGTTTATGGGCCCATATGCTGATGCTAAGTATGCTAAGTATGATGACACATATGATCCCAATGCTCGAATTGGATTTGGCAGTTTATCTTCACCTAATCTTGAAGGTAATTGGAACTAAGCCACATAGAGTATAAGCTTACTAGCTCTATTAATAAAAATATATCTTACGAACTGTCCGCATTGATTGATGCGGACAGTCTTTTTTATGGGGTGTTTGATTACAATAAAACACTCGTCTGGGCAGGTCACGGCAGTTTGTCAGAAACTGACAAATTAAAAGCAGAGCTCTTTGATAATGGGATTACAATCCGCAAAGTGAAGATCGGTATACTCAGTAGTCCACATACCATCATACCCAATGAGGAGTTTAACACGGATACAATCAAAGACTTGATAACACATGTCAACCATATCCAACAACCAGAACAATACATCTATCGCAACGAATACTCTGTTCAACACAAGCTGCGTGTACTTTATGCAGTAGAAAAAGATGTCATCAGAACAATCAACTCAGCATTTGACAATTGTCAATTGATTCATGTCAACTTTGCCCAGGTAGAATCAACCAAGACCGAAGGTTCGCAGGAGGATCATATAGTCCGACTCTGCTTTTATGAGTCAAGCTTTTGCTTATCTATTGTTCATAGTCAACAATTGATCCTGTGCAACACCTACAACTACAGCAATAATCAAGATGTGCTCTATTTTCTCGGATTAGCTTTTAATCGATTAGGGCTGGAACATAGGACACAAGCGGTAGAAGTAGGTGGATATGTCATACATGATGGCGAACTACTACAGGAGCTTAAAAGATATTTTGGAGGAATCCGATATGCAACTGGCTATATCAAGTCTAAGCTTGAGAGCTCCGAAGAGCACTATCACCTGCCATTATATATGATATCCAAATGCGCATAATTGGTGGAGAACACAAGGGGCGCATCTTGAGACCATCAATGAAAGGATGGCCCACAAGACCTACTACTGATATCTCCAAAGAAGGACTGTTTAATATCTTAATGAATACCGTTGACTTCGCAGAGATCAAGATGCTCGATCTGTTCGGCGGTACAGGTAATCATAGCTGGGAGTTCCTCTCTCGAGGATGCGTTGATGTTACCTATGTAGATAAGTATAGAGGCTGCGTCCGATTCGTCACTGAAATGCGCGATGAACTGGGTTATGATAAGCAACTGACTATCGTCAGCAGTGATGTTAAGCGATTTATCAAGAGTAGCACACAGTCATATGATTATATCTTCGCTGGCCCTCCATATCCCCTTCGATGGTTAGATGAGATTCCTGATTTGGTATTTGAGCATAGGCTTTTGGGTGAGCATGGACTATTCGTGATGGAACACAATCCTAATCATAACTTTCAGTCGCATCCACACTACCTCAAGGAGCGTCGCTATGGAGAAACCATCTTTGCGTTTTTTGAGTAGGAAGAATAAAGTCATTGAAGTAAGACCTCAATGACCTTGGGGGCGGCAGTCAGAATTAGGATACCTTAAACAGGATAAAAGAACTGCTCCGAAACAATCTTTCCATCTTTTACTCTGAACAGTGCTATTTCTTCATCGATCTTTCTTTAATGCACTTTCATGGTGATATCCATCTTCATAGTAGCCGAGAAATGATCATTCCTTGGTATAATCAATGTTTCAGAAGAGTTAATTACACTATCAAAGTAGTATTTCATTCTTGATCTCAGATTCGAAATGGTGATTGCTTTAATGAGGCTTGCTGTACATTTAAACGTACGTAATATTATACAATATGTAAAGAATAGAATGTTTAGTCCATTGATGTTAATGATAATTACAGAGCATATATTGAATTAGAGATAATTGATATGGAGTCAAAGAATATTAAATTAAGAGAGAATATGTCAGGAGAAGGGAGAGTGCTACTGAAAATCGAAAGTCTATTAAGTAGATTATTAAATCAGATTAGAGATTTGATTACGGCAAATCAGATTGAAAAATATTGATTATATTATCTTGTGTTTATGAGGATTAGAGCTGTTTTGCTGGCATGTTTTATTTTAGTTTGTTTTCTATTTGGGGTTTTCTGTTTCAATAGAATTCAAAGTAATAGTGAGATATTTTCCTTGTTGGATGAATACAGTATTGAAGAGATTAGACATTTCTATGATTGTAATTATTATAGTGATAGTTTGAAAAGTCCTAAATCAAGAATTTTAAAATGGGATCGAGACATTTTGATTTATCTAAGAGGTGATTATTCATACTTAGATTCAGTAAGTGTTTCTCATGTAGTTGATGTAATAGGAGATATGAACTTGTCAGTAGAAGTTTCACTAACGCATGAGTATGAAGAAGCGAATGTAATAATGTCTTTTATAAATGAGAGTTGTGATTCAGAAAGGGTCGTTAATGGTAAGGTGATTCCTCATACAGATATTTGGAACAAAGAGATTGTATCGTGTGCTATCAAAATAAGTAAATGTCTATCTGGTGAATTTAGAAAGGAAGTAATTGAAGAGGAGATGTATCAAATGTTAGGTGTATTAAGTGATACATATAGTGTATTGAATTCTAAATTTTCACAGACTAAGCTAGCAAAGTATCGTGAAATTCTAAGTATCGATAAACGAATAATTCAACTTCTTTATAATACAAAAGTTCCTTTTGGGCTGTCTAGAAAACGTTTTGAAAGTATTTTTGAAAGAGAGTTAAATCTTGTTTATGATGATATGGAGGTAGATAATTTCATTGCTAATTATAATTTGGACAAGTCATTCAAGTACTACATTAAACATAATCTTATTCATCTCTCTAATAACGAATTTGTGAAGTGGAATTATGAGAAAGTTCCAGTATTTATTGATTCATTGATTGGACGTGATTTAGAAGCTTCTGTTGTTCAAGAAATTGACCGTATAAATAGTATATTGAATCGCGAGTTTTTAGTGGTATCATCTGAGATTAAAGAGTATGGCATTCATATTGTTTTAACAGACCTAGATAATGTTGAAACTAAGAAATATATTGGTATCGATGCATTGCGGAAATGTATATATAATACTGAGCTTAGAATAGGTAGTTATAATACTGAGTACTTATTTGATCAATTATTAGGAATACTCTGTTGCCATCCAGGAAATATTCACTCACAAGAAGTCAAGGAAGCTTTGTTTATATTCGCTTATTCGAATATTTTGCCGAATAACTATGATTTGTCAAAATTAGTCTTAAACTAGATAATACTCTTAGTTGAGGTGTAGAGAAGTTTAATGCTTAATAGCGATGGCTTAGGATGCCATACCATTATAGTCGCACGGTCTATTTCTGTTGTTTATGTTGCCGATGATTAAGTTCTTAGTACCGTAATCGGTGAGATCAGTAATATGACACCATTAATGTACCCTCGGCAATTGATCCACCAGATTTCCTTTAAAGTAGTTTGCGCTATCAATAGCGCTTATCATGGAGTTTGTAGCAAAATTCCCTCCTTGTTCGATAAAGTAATATTCAAGGCCCGACTTGATCGGATCTGGTAGGAGTTTGGTATAGTCGATTGAGCCATTGCCAAGCTCTGTATAATCTCTTGTTATCTTGTCCATGTCTTTGATATGCCACATGACTACTCTGCCAGGCTGGCTGTTGACAATGTCTATAGGTGTTTGTTTGGCAGAATGCATCACCCAGTACATATCTAATTGAAGTTTCACGAGAGTAGGGTCAGTCTCTTTTATTATGATTTCATAACCACTTGTTCCTTCATGTTCTTCAAATTCGAACCCGTGGTTGTGGTATGCAAAAGCAAGACCAGACTTATTCACTTGTTCTCCAATTTTGTTTAATCTATCAGACATTATTTTGAAGTGCTCTATTGTCCGATACTTCGGATCTAACCAGGGCCAAGTGATATATCTACTCTTTAACTTTTTAGCTGCCACTATGCACATGTCGACATATTCCTCTAGAGTTGAATCAGACTCTGTCAAGTAATCTGAAAAGCCGTAATGCCCGCTCGAAATAGACAATCCCATGTCCTCTACTATTGTAATGAACTCATGAGGTTGAAATCCGTAGATGCTATTCTGGTCGGCGTCATAACCATATATCTCGAAGTCTTCGTATCCTACAGACTTCAATTTTTGTATGGTGGCTATAGGGTTCGTAGCCATCCGATCTCTGATGGAGTATAACTGATATCCGAGTTTATAAGTAGGAGGTGCTGATAAGTTGAGTGTCGGTTTGGCAAGTAGTGAAGCACCACCAATTGCACCAGTTTTTATAAATTCTCTTCGATCCATTTTTCGTTATTAGTTGTTATTTCTCGGGTAATCAAGAGTCCACTACAGGACTAATATTTTGAAGTATAGGAATTCTAAATATAGCAAACTTACGATCATGAGATAAAGCCTTTCGGGTATAATACAGTCTCGGGTATACTATCAGAAGATATTGTACAATACAAATGTATGAAGCTGGATTGTTCTCAACTGAGCCCGATTATATAGCTTACTTTATGATCATGGTATCATCTTAGAATATTCTTGTAATGGGGGTAAGAGATATGCGTATTTAAGCACATGAAGGCACAGGCGATTAGAACGAATTTATGACCATAATTCCTTTATTGCTGAACTGGTCCATCTTCGGTAGAAGTTGAGTTGACTCCTCAAGAGTGATTGTCTTCTCTAGTAATGTTTCTATAGGTAGTTGACTATTTTTTATTACTTGAAACATATCGCCATACTTATAGGCTTGCATACCATGACTACCCAATATTTCTAGTTCGTTGGCAATAACTTGATCCATGGGTACTTTAGTTTGTTGACTGTCGCCTGTCATCAATCCTACCTGTACATGTTTGCCTCTTTTACGCAGATTGGCTATTGAGTTGAAGCAGGTTGTCTGACTGCCCAAGGCGTCTAGCGATACATGAACTCCTCCATCTGAAAGCTCTTTGACTGCTTCAACTACATTGCCCGCAGACTGAGCATTAATTGTAGCAACTGCACCTAGTTCTTTTGCAAACTCTAGGGTGTCTTCTTTGATATCGATTGCTATTACTTGTGCGCCTAGGGCGCTCGCTATCATAATGGCAGATAGACCTACTCCTCCACAGCCATGTACAGCGAGATATTCTCCGCCACAAATTTTTCCTTGTTCGACAATCGCCCTAAATGACGTAATAAATCTACATCCTAATATGGAGGCGGCTTCACTTGTCATTTCCTCAGGAACACGAACCAGATTGACATCTGCATAATTCAATTTCACATATTCCCCAAATGATCCCCAGTGGGTGAAACCAGGTTGTGATTGATGATCACATACTTGATGATTGCCAGATTGACACTGGCTGCAGTGACCACAACCGCCGACGAAAGGAACCGTAACTCGCTCTCCCTCTGTAAAGTTTTTTACATCCTTGCCGACAGCAACAATTCGTCCCACCAATTCGTGACCAGGGACATGAGGTAATCTGATGTCTTCATCATGCCCCATCCAACCATGCCAATCACTTAAGCACATACCAGTAGCCAAAATTTTTAAAACGACGCCATGATTTTCAGGACTTGGTGAGGGTACCTCCTTAATAACGATTGGTCCTGCAAACTTTTCATAAAGTGCTACTTTCATGCTATCCTATATTGACTGGTTGTAAAGATTTGTGTTATCTATTATGCGATTTCAAGTTCCGATTATGTATAGATAATATAATTCTAAAAATGCGATTTAGCAGGCTTGTGAATTAATGTAGATCTCATCAGAATTTCCCCTTTTAATCTAATCACAATTAGTAACTGCCGAGCTCTCACCGCTAAATTTAAACGGTGTCAGTAAGGAGATATAAGGTAATTAGTGCTCCGTGATCACTACTTATAATATTCCTACCTTTGCAGTCGATTTGGAGAGCATACTATGATTGATCATTTAGAGGGTATTAAAGAGCATATTAAGGAGGCGGTACAACAGTGTTATGATCATAACATGGCGATGGCAGATGTTATCCTACAACACACTAAGAAAGAGTTTGATGGAGACTACACATTGGTCGTGTTTCCTTTTACTCGAGTGTTCAGAGATAAGCCTGAGGCTATAGCTACTAAGCTTGGAGATCATCTTAAGGTTCATGCCGATATCATCGCTGACTACAATGTGGTCAAGGGCTTCTTGAATCTATCACTTAATCATAGCTATTGGGTGAATCGATTGCATGTCCTGAAGAATAGAAAAAATCTTGGACAGTTAGTTCCCAAGGAAGGCAAGGTGTTGGTTGAGTTCTCTTCACCCAATACTAACAAGCCGTTACATCTGGGACATATCCGTAACATCTTATTAGGCTGGTCCACGAGCAAAATTCTACAGGCAGCGGGTTATCAGACTAATAATATACAGATCATCAATGATAGAGGGATAGCAATCTGCAAGAGCATGTTAGCTTGGCAACTTTATGGTAATGAGGAGACGCCTGAGTCCAGCGGTATGAAAGGAGATCACTTCGTAGGGAAATATTATATCAAGTTTGAGCAACAGTTTAAGGCAGAGTATAGCACTTGGCAAGGTACTGATGACGGCCAATCACTGCTGAAAGAAAAACAAGCTGAAGGACAGGGCGCTGTCGATTTTTTCAGAAAACATAAGAACATTTACTTCAACGAGCATAGTGCCCTTGGTGCGCAAGCCAAGGAGATGCTACTCAAGTGGGAGTCCGATGATAACGAGGTGCGTCAGCTGTGGACACGGATGAATGGTTGGGTGTACAACGGATTTGACCAGACCTATGATGCATTAGGTGTAAGCTTCGACAAGTTGTACTACGAGTCTAATACTTATCTACTAGGCAAGGACCTCGTAGCACAGGGATTGAAGTCTGGTGACTTCTATCAGAAAGACGATAGCAGTGTATGGGTTGACCTCACTGAGCAAGGCCTCGATGAGAAGATACTGCTGCGAAGTGACGGCACCTCGGTATATATGACCCAGGATTTGGGTACGGCACAAAATCGATATGACGACACAGGCGCTACTAAGATGATCTATGTCGTTGCCGATGAACAAGACTATCACTTCAAGGTGCTCTTCGAGATTATGAAGAAGCTCAAGGCTCCATTTGCAGAAGGTTTGTACCACTTGTCATATGGCATGGTAGACTTGCCATCAGGACGGATGAAATCTCGGGAGGGTACGGTTGTAGATGCTGATGACCTGATCGCAGAGGTAATCGGAGCAGTCAAAACTGCCGCACAAGAGCGCGGAGAGCTTGTCGATCTCAGCAAGGAGGAGCGCAGTGAGATATATCGTAAGATAGGTTTGTCTGCACTTAAGTTCTTTATCCTCAAGGTTAATCCTAAGAAGCGCATGATCTTCAACCCAGAAGAGAGCGTAGACATGCAGGGGCAGACAGGGCCATATATCCAGAATGCCTATGTGCGTATACAATCTATTAAGAGACGGATGGCTGACGAGCTAACAGCTGACAGTACACAGTACGCTAAACTGGACCCTACGGAAATCGAGATTATCAAGATGCTCATCGACTATGAGCAGCAGATTGAGCAAGCCGCTACAGCGTATGACCCTTCAGGAATAGCCAGTTATTCGTATGAACTGGCGAAGCGCTTCCACAAGTTTTACCACGATGTACGTGTGATCAAGGCAGAAAGCGATGAGGCCAAGTCATTCAGATTAGTATTATCAGATATGGTATCGAAAGTATTAGCACATAGCATGGATTTATTAGGGATAGAGATGCCCAAACGGATGTAATAGGAATAGATAATGAGTGAGACATTACAAGATATAATCGGTGAACCTAGAAACTTCATCGAAGAAGAAATCGAAAAAGACATTGCAGCAGGGAAGGTGAATAAAGCTGTTCATACGAGATTTCCGCCCGAGCCTAATGGCTATCTGCATATTGGTCATGCTAAGGCAATCTGTCTCAATTTCGGGATCGCACAGAAATATGGCGGTAAGACAAATCTTAGATTTGACGATACCA
>CAZAXY010000116.1:0-10520 GCA_964489125.1 uncultured Saprospiraceae bacterium | reverse complement strand
TTGAACTTCTTACAGAGAAATTTCCTAAATTTGCAGCCCGTTCCACGAAAGTGGTCACGAATCCAATAAATTATTATTGAATTATTGATGAAAACCGCCTCGATCATTACTCTGACAGGCATATCTATTAAGCATTTAATTTAGACATAATGGCCAAGTCTTCATCTGGTATATCTGACAAACTAAAGGAGTTATATAGCTTACAACTCATAGATTCTAATATTGATGAGATACAAGTCCTAAAGGGTGAGTTACCTATCGAGGTAAGTGATCTCGAGGATGAGATTGCTGGTCTCGATAAGCGCATCAAGAGACTAGAAGGGTCTGTATCTGACTTAGATCAGGATATAAGTGCTCATAAGGCCAATATGCAAGAGTCTACCATGCTAATCGAGAGATACGAGAAGCAGCTCGATGATGTAAAAAATAACAGAGAGTTCGAAGCTCTCACGAAAGAAATCGAACTTCAAAAGCTCGAAATCCAACTGTCTGAAAAGAAGATCGGAGATGCTGACCGCAGTAAGGAAGTAAAAAACGCTACACTTACTGAAGCCCAAGAAAAATTAGATGGCAAGCAAAAAAACCTTGATGTCAAGAAGGTTGAGCTTGAAAAAATCATCGAAAAAACTAATGCTAAAGAAGCAGAACTTCAAAAGCTATCTGAAAAGGCTAAGGAGAATATCGAGGATCGATTGATGAAAGCATATACCAGAGTTCGTTCAAGATATCGCAATGGTCTTGCTGTATGTACTGTTGAGAGAGATGCTTGTTCTGGATGTTTTAACAGGATACCACCTCAGCTACAGATCGAGATAGGACATTACAAAAAGGTCATCGCCTGTGAGCACTGCGGCCGTGTATTAGTCGACAACAAAATCGCTGAGGACCTTTCTAAGAAGTACGATTCTGTAGCGTAATCTAATTACTCTTGAGTCCAAGAGTTAATCAAAGATTCCATATTTCCTTATTCCGGTTGAAGTAAAAGGCTTCAGGGAGATCAATCAAATTATTTACGTATATCAAAGCCTCTTCTGGTTAGTGCGTGGCTGCTAATATTTTTGCCTTAGTCCACTATGCCTCATATCCGTTTGAATAAAACTTTTTTATTTAGGCGTGGCATCACTGCAGAGCAAAAAGGTAGCGCAAGCTCTGGAGATGGTAACTCTTTATTCCCGTATCCATCTATCTAGATGTCTGTGCTCATGCACTACAGCCAGTATAGTGACGACATCAGGGTCAATACTATATATGACTGATACTTAAACCGCTTTAGATACATGCGGTGGTATTTACCGCGAACTCTGATAAATAGTTCTGGCGCTTCTTCTAAATGCTTGAGGTACTCCTCAAGCTCTGATATGAATATGGTAGAATAGCTCTAAGAAATAGCATGTGATAATCAATATACCTATCAGATATGTTTGGCGGCATCAGCGATGACTACGTTGTAGTTCACTTGCTAACCCTTTCTCGTAGGTCCACCATAACATCTTCCGCTGGTGATGTCTTCATGGTGCCATTTTCTACGGCAGTAGCTCTTATCGCGACTTCCTTCCACACTAGAACGGGTAAGGGATCTAACACCGTTTCATTGCTCTGGAGCATATCGATATACTGCCGTAAATCGTCCTGTTCAGCATGGGAGAGCTGCGCTATGTGCTGTTTAATTTCCTGTATGCTCATACTATGAAGATATAGCTATTTTAAAAGAGACCGGGAGTCGGGAGAGTACATCTAAAAAGCACATTAATCTCGTGCGGTTGACTATAGTTCATTGAGATAAACCATCGTATCCTCTGACGATTTGAGTAGGGTAACTTGCTCTGAGTAATCAGGGGGTAATGTCTCAACTTGGATGCCAGATAAAATCAATTTGCTATCTGGAAATTCGCCGCTGATATATTCCATATAGGTAATCAGGTTATCTCCTGATAAACTATCATTGACTATGGTCATGATATATTCTGGCACACGAACCTCTTTAGTCTCAACGAGGTCATCTATACTAACATCAACCCCGGCGTTGATGACCTTGAAGCCATGCGAACTAATCATGTAATTGAGGAATAATAGACTCAATTCATTGCGTTCGCCTTCTGGCAAGTAAATCAAGAAGGTCTCATTTCGTGTTGCCTTAAGGCCATCGATATGAACTATCGACTTACGCTTAATAAGATTAGAAACAAACTTTTCATGAATAGACTTAATACTGCCTGTAATCCACATCATGGCCAATTTGTCCAAGAGTGGATATATTACTTCCAGCATCGTATTTACAAACCCTCGTTCTTGTAGATTTTTCTCAAATATTTTGAGAAATTTGACTTCGTCAAGATCAATCAGGGAGATTGTTAAAGTATCAAGTTGTCCCTCAAATGATTCATCTATATCCGCGATCTCTGCAACCTTCCGCTGGATCTCAGTGATGTCCATATCTGATATCTTGGAAATCTTGATACCATTGCGGTTGAGGAGCGCAATATTAAGGATATGCTTAAGGTCGTCATCTAGATAATAGCGTATGTTGCTATCAGTTCGCTTGGGCTCGATAATATTATAGCGCTTCTCCCATATACGGATAGTATGTGCCTTAACACCTGTTAACTTCTCTACATCCTTTATGGAGTATACCACCATATATGTACATATACTTTATCATCTCTTGCAAAAAGCTTATTTAACTAACCACTAGTGCATGAGATTATGCTACAACCTGAAACAATAGAACAATGAATAACATTTAAATTGCACTGATCTTCGCTTCGAGACCTTAGATCTTGGCAAAAATACAGTACACTTATAAATAATGCGGGATGAAAATCGGAATAGTCTGCTACCCTACCTTTGGCGGTAGTGGAGTTGTAGCGACAGAACTAGGAATAAACCTTGCGAAGAAGGGATATGAGGTGCATTTCATAACATATGAACGGCCGGCTCGTCTCAATGTATTTATGAACAATGTATACTTCCATGAGGTATTACCATTTAAATACTCGCTCTTCAAGTATACGCCTTATGAGACTACCCTAGCAGGTAGACTTGTTGATGTCGTGATGAACGAAAAGCTCGATTTGCTTCATGTGCACTATGCGATACCTCATGCCGCTGTCGCCTTCATGGCAAAGAGCATCTTAAAAACTAAAGGTGTTAACATACCTGTTATAACCACCTTGCATGGTACCGATATCACACTGGTTGGTAAAGACCCCGCCCTCTCAACTGTAGTAGAATTCAGCATCAATAATAGTGATGGTGTATCGGCAGTATCTAACTTCCTCAAGGAGAGCACTTACAACAATTTTAATATTTCTAGAGAGATCGATGTCATTTATAATTTTATAGACTTCGATAAGTTCAAGCGTACGGATAAGGAACATTTTAAGAAGGCTATAGCCCCTGAAGGGGAAAAGATATTGACTCACATTTCTAATTTCAGAACTGTCAAGAGAGCCGAAGATGCCATTTATGTCTTCCAAAAGGTTTACCAAAAAATCCCTAGTAAACTACTGATGATCGGTGATGGTCCTCAGCGCTCAAAAATGGAAAAGATCTGTCGAGAGATAGGTATTTGCGGAGAGATACGATTCTTAGGTAAGCAAGGAGCCATAGAAGAACTATTATCAATTTCTGACTTGTTTCTACTTCCTTCATCAAATGAAAGTTTTGGCCTGGCGGCGCTAGAAGCAATGGCTCTCGAAGTACCCGTGATCTCAACCAATATCGGCGGCATCCCTGAAGTAAATATTCAAGGAGAAACAGGCTACCTGAGCGATGTGGGAGATATAGATGAGATGGCAGAAAATGCTATTAGAATACTGTCATCGCCAGAAAAGCACAAACAATTTAGAATGCAGTCCCTAGCTAAATCCCAAGAGTTTCACGTGGATAACATCCTCCCTCAATATGAAGCTTTATATAAACGTGCGCTTGCTAAAGTCTCTACCGAATAACTAAAATCTTAGTCGCAACACCATCAGGGTTTCTAAAGCTGTTGCTTTGGTTGCTGAAGACCAAGTAAACCCCTGTCTCAACAGGTTCTCCTGATAACCCTGTTAGGTCCCAAGTAGCCGTGCCTCCAAGTGCGCGGGAACTCTGTACCAGATTGCCGTTGAGGTCAGTTATTCTTATTTCAGCATCTGTTGCCAATCCTTTAATAGCAACAGAACCAAAAAAGTCCGGTTGCACGGGGTTGGGAAATGCATAGATATCAGATGCTCGATTGCGCAGGCTTCCACCAGATGTGGCGGTTTTAAATGATATCATGCCTCCTCCTGTCGAGATATACATCTCCCCAGATATAGGCTCATATGCGATATCTTGGATGTCATTGTCAAAAAGTGGGCTGTTATCTTGAGTGAATCGAAGTAGTTGTTCGTCGCCATCCTCTGACTGCACGAAAATTCCATTCTCACTGCCTAGCCATTTCCGATTAGCTCCATCTATCTCTATTGCGGTAATATTCTGGTCTGCGAGCAAAAATGCAGCAATGCTATCGACTTCAACAATTCGTCTGATACCCTGACAATCATCAGTAATGGCATCATTGCCACAGTCAAATATTACTGGCCCTTGAGCCGTAGCAACCCACATATCTCCTGATAGGTCTAGAGTAACTTCATTGACGGGGGCATCAATCTGTGAATTATTCTGATTAATAAATCGCTGCTGATCATCATTGATAGATAATACATCCTCTCCCATATCATAGATCAACACACCACCATTTGCCCCGCTGACAGTGCACCATAATTTTCCTCCCTCATCAAAGGTGATATTAGAAATAGTAGATGGCGCATTGATATTGAAGTTCATCCATTGTCCTTCTGGAGTTCTTACATTGAGTGGTTGTGCCGCACCAAATACACTGACCCATAGATTTCCTCTTTCGTCAAATACAATTCCTGTTACTCGCTCTCTTGCTAAATCTCCTATGGAACCCTGCAAGGTGGAGTTCTCTTGAGTATATACCGTGATTTCGCCAGTAGAACGATCTAACTCCATCAAGCCTCCCCAATAGCTGCCGACATAGACTAAATCTGAAAATGGGTCTGCCTTAATCCTAAAAAAACTGAGTAGGTCATTATCGCGAATAGCTTGAGTATTGAACTCATTAAAATTAGTCCATGTAACCCCATCCTGAATATATACTCCATTTCTACTGAACAAGAACTGGAAGTTATCTGAGACTCCTCCATCACTGGCATGAACGATGCCATCCTCTATATCTATGTCACTTGCTGTATGAAAGAATGGAGAGTTAAATGTTATTCGCTCACATCCTTGATCTATAGACGAGGCTCTCCTGATCTCTGTAAAACCATCGGCATACCACACCTGACCACGCTCATCAATCTCGGCTCCTTGGACTATGTTAACACATCCTACCCCTCCCTGCTGAATCTCATTTCCTTGCGCGAAAAAAACCTGACTCACAAAATCTGGACCTTGATACCCTAGCACAACAAATCCGGCAGTATGATTGATGAAGCTAATGCTAAAACTTCGAGATTCAGAACTGTGAAACAAGTCAAATCCATTATCGAAATCACCACTAAAAACCTCATTGCCGATACCTACAAAGATGTTCTGATTGTCACCTTTTAGAGCTACTATTTCATTTAACGAACCAATTCCTCTATCATCTTCAATAATCTCCCACTGACTAAAATCATTTAAGTTCACCCCAGCTAAGTCTACATCGATACTATATAATCCATCAAGAGTGCCTGCATAGAGTCTACCCCTCAGAAAAGCGATATCGTTTACACGAACATTCGTTATAGTCGTAGATCTAAATATTCCAGTACTTCCATCTAAAGAAACTATCCCAAAGCCAGTTGCCAGATAAACAACTCCATCGGGATCTATATCTAGGCCATTAACCCTTTTATCGGTAATTATAGTGGTGTTTAGCTTAATATTTGGGACGTTAATTATTGTGCCATCAGATTGGACCAGATCAATATTAGCATCATCATAGATTACGATGAGTTGATCGTTGACTTCATCATATTCGACTATGTCAATTCCTACATCACTTAATCCTTCAACCTTGGACAAAAAAGTAGGGCTGCCATCCTCCTTGTTGATAATAATGAGGTTCCAAATGTTGGAATAAACGATAGAAGAGGGAGTCTGAGTTACGTAATTACCTGACTGCTGTGGCAGATGAGATTGCCATTCACCTATTCCTAAGTTGTTCCCTTGACCAAACACACTCGTGGTCATCCAAAGACATATACAACAGCGGACTATTCGATTCAAAGCTTCTTATAAATATTGTTGGAATTCAGGTAGTTAAACACCTCTTCAGTAACTAAATATTGTATGGACTTCCCTTGTTTGATCGCCTTGCGGATATAACTGGCAGAAATATTAAGTAAAGGAGCCTCTGCATATTTGACTCGATTTGTCTCTCCTAGTTGATGCTCATTGTTCTCTCCTCTTTTATAGACATAAATATCATGCTCCACAAGAATCTGCTGATAATTTTTCCATTTATGAAAACTAGAGATATTATCTCCTCCCATGATCAAAGAAAATCGCTTATGAGGGTACTTCTCCTTGAGATAGCTAAGTGTGTCTATCGTATAAGAGGGTTTAGGAAGGCTAAACTCGACATCTGAGGCTTTTATTTTGAGATGATCACCAATCGCTAATTTCAAGAGATGTAGGCGGTCATAGTCATTAGCAAGTGATTTCTGAGACTTAAAAGGGTTTTGCGGGCTTAGGACCATCCACAACTCATCCATTGCGGTATATTCTACCATATAGTTGGCGATAATCATATGCCCTACATGCACTGGATTAAACGACCCAAAGAATAGTCCTATATGAGTCATTGCGAAAGTTTAAAATTAATAAGAGTTCGTGGTTTAATTCCCCATCATAACAGGCATCACCAGCATAATCAGGTCTTCTTTCTCGTCTTGGTCCGAAGGAACCAATATACCTGCTCTATTAGGGGTCGACAGTTTGAAGCTTACGTCGTCAACACCTATCACCTGTAGCATCTCAATTAAGAACTTGGCATTAAAGCCGATATTCATGGTGTCTCCATCATAATTGCAGCTCAGTTGTTCAGTTGCCTCATTAGAGAAGTCTAGATCTTGCGCTGATATGGTAAGACTTCCGTCTGTAATATTTAGCACAACCTGATTGGTAGACTTATTGGCATAGATGGCTATACGGCGCAATGAATTCTGAAAGTCAGCCCGTCCCAAACCTAGGATATTAGCATTATCATATGGTATCACAGCGTTGTAGTCCGGATACTTAGCATCTATCAGGCGTATAATGATCTGCGTGTCTTCCAACTTGAAGAAGACATTGTTGGAGTTGTAGTTCAGTTCTATAGTTTGATCAGGATCTAAGGCATTCTTAAGCTGCATTAAACCCTTTTTCGGAACAATAAACGAGTTGGGCGTATTCTTACTATCTACTTTGAAACTATACTTAACGAGCTTATGTGCGTCTGTTGCTACAAATATGAGTTCCTCCTCTTCTATCTGAAAATAAAGCCCCTGCATTGCCATTCTTAACTCATCGTTGCTTGTCGCGAAGAGCGTTTTATTTAAAACCTTGGAAAGTATCTCTCCTCCTATGGAAATAGACTCTACTTCATCAGATGATGGCAGCTCTGGATAATCTTCTGGTGAATCTCCCGATAATTTGTAACGTCCATATGCAGAAGTGATCTTTACCGCTTTGGTCCCTTCATCAATTTCTACCGTTATTGGCTGCTCTGGCAATGCCTTTAATGTATCCATAAGTATCTTGGCAGGTATCGCTATCTGCCCTCCTTCTTCCATCGCCACTTCTACCTCTGTAATGATTGTGGTTTCAAGATTTGAGGCCGTGATCGTTAGCACATTATCTTGTAAACTAAATAGAAAGTCCTCCAATATTGGCAAAACGGTGTTAGTTCCAATAACCCCATTGGCGAGGCTGAGTTTTTTCAATAGTTCTGAAGACGAAACGCTAAATTTCATGGAGTTCTAATTCGATTAATTCCAAAAATTAAAACTAAGCAAAATTATTACAAAGGCAAGTGCCCTGTTAAGATAGAACTCACTCCCTGAATGATTACTTTTGCTGCTCTCTCAAGCAATACATATTGACAAATCTGAAAAATCGACCTTCAATAAATGCCCTGGACACCTTTGTATGTCCTGAAGTAATTATTGATAGTGCACCCAATGGTGTTCCAATCTATCAAATCCGTAAGAAAAATGCCCAAGTGGTGCTTGTTGATATTGTGTTCAAGGCAGGTAGACTACAAGAGTCCACACAGATGGCGGCTAGCTGCACTGCAGCTTTACTAAGTGAAGGAACTGCTGAGAAATCAAGTCAGGAGATTGCCGAGTATGTTGACTATCATGGCGCCACATTAAGGGTTAGGTCTGATTTCGACACCATCTCGATCAAAGTGCTCTCAATGACCAAGTATTTTGATAAGCTCACTGGTCTAATTGAAGAGATTCTAACGATGCCTCTATTTAGTCAAGAAGAGCTTGAGCTGATTATATCAAGGAGGAAAGAGAGACTCAAGATGGATCTCCAGAAAAACGAAATCATCTCCTATAGGAGACTTACAGAGTCCTTGTTCGGATATGATCATCCATATGGGTACAATAGTGACTCTTATAAATATGAACAAATTGCACGGTCAGACCTGGTTCACCATCACTCACAATTCTTCAACGCACAGAACTGTTCATGCTTTGTTGCCGGAGATATTAATCCAATTGTGATAAATAGTCTTATGACAACTCTGTCTTCGCTACCAAATGGTGATGTTGTTGTCAATGATATCCTCCTAAATAAAAAGCCATCCTCCCTGAAGCGAAGCGCCGTCAATGGTAATCCATTACAGACCTCTATACGCATGGGACGACACTGCTTCCGTAGAAATCATCCTGATTACCATAACCTACTTATGGCCAATACTATATTGGGAGGATATTTCGGCAGCCGCTTGATCTCCAATATCCGAGAAGACAAAGGATTGACATACGGCATCTATTCTGTCCTTGATACGCATATGGCTGATGGTTCACTCATGATCTCTACAGATGTCGACAAGTCTAATGTTCAGCAGACTATTGCAGAAATTATGACGGAGCTGAATCGTATGTGCCAAGAAAAAGTGCCTGAAGATGAACTGAACTTAGTTAAAAATTATGTGAGCGGCATGTACATCAATTTTTTTGATGGTCCTCTCAATAGTATTAAGGCGATAAAATCATTAGCTTTGAATCACATTCCCTTGGACGAGTTAAAATCCCTTTTAGACATCTATCGCTCTATTACCGCAGAAGAAATCTTAGACACTGCGCAGCAATACTTTAATAGGAACGATTTTTGGATAGTAACCGTGGGTTGAGCTACACGGCAATCTAGGATTTAATAAAAGACGAAAACTACTACAGAGACATTAATGGGAATATTTAGTTTTTTCAGACAAGAACTAGCAATAGATTTAGGCACAGCTAATACTCTTATCGTATATGATAATGAAGTGGTTGTTGATGAGCCTTCTATTGTTGCCATGGATAGAAATTCGCGAGAACTTCTTGCGGTCGGCACCAAGGCGATGAATATGCATGAAAAAACGCATAGCAATATACTCACAATCCGCCCACTCAAGGATGGCGTAATTGCAGACTTCCAAGCCGCAGAAAATATGATCCAAGGGATGATCAATATGGTGGAAGGCCGCAGGAAGTTCTTCTCGCATCTAAAAATGGTTATCTGCATACCTTCTGGCATCACAGAGGTGGAAAAGCGTGCAGTCTTCGACTCTGCAGATCATGTTGATGCTAAGGAAACCTACCTGATTCATGAGCCTATGGCTGCCGCCCTCGGTATTGGTATCGATGTGATGGAGCCTATGGGCAATATGATTATTGATATAGGTGGAGGCACAACAGAGATTGCTGTGATTGCACTATCAGGCATTGTAACAGATCAATCGATACGTACCGCTGGAGACGAACTCAATGAAGATATAATCGAATTCGTCAAGCGAATGCATAACCTGTTAATCGGTGAGCGTACAGCCGAAATAATAAAAAAGGAAGTAGGGGCTGCAATCACAGATATTGAAAACCCGCCTCCTCCTCTTGCCATAAATGGTAGAGACTTGCTAACAGGTATTCCGAAGCAAATCTTGGTAAACCATGTGGAAGTAGCAGAGTCAATTGATAAGTCTATAGGCAAGATAGAGGATGCTATTATACGTGCTCTCGAAGAAACGCCCCCAGAACTAGCTTCAGACATTTATAAAACAGGTATATACCTTACAGGAGGAGGAGCCTTACTAAGAGGGCTTGATAAGAGGATAAGCGATAAAACTAAACTCAATGTATTCGTTGCTGACGACCCACTTCGTGCAGTTGTAAGAGGTACCGGAATAGCACTACAAAATACTGGACGGTTTACATTTTTGATGGATAGAAGGAGCATGTAATAATGACTTCAGTTTTTGGATTAGCACAGCGGTATGTTCATGTAATATT
>CAZAXY010000115.1:0-10782 GCA_964489125.1 uncultured Saprospiraceae bacterium | reverse complement strand
GAGTCGCTGAATTATATTATTGATTGTCTCGCCACTCATATACCCACTTAGCCTGAATCTGCTCCAAGTGGCCCTCACTGCAATCCTCTCGTTTGCCTATGAAATGCGGTATTTCTAAGACCCACTCGATAAGCTCTGTAAATCGTATGCGATATATTTTACTCTCGGTAAAATCATCACCAAATTTCTCGTATAAGCCCATGGCCACATCCTCATGGTCAGGCCAATCAATTGGTAAGTCGTCTAATTCTTCAAATCCCATTTATATGTTGCTATATGGTGATGTTCTTATTAATGTTCGTGGCCGATTATTCCTGATTGATCAGGGATAATTACCTCAATATCAGCTTTGTCATCTAGGATAACACACTGACATCCGAGCCGTGACTCTAATCTCGGGTTTATAGCTCTATCAATAAAATCTTCTTCTCTATCCGATATTTCCGCTAAGAACTCTTCTCCTTTTTCTATATACACATGACAGGTACTGCAGGCACATACAGCACCACAATTATGATTGAGGTGAATGTCATTATCCTCAGCGATATCAAGTATTGAAGTATCAGTTTCTGCCTCTACTTCGATTCGCTTGCTCTTGTCCTCTTCAAATAGAAAGGTAACCTTGGCCATTTCGTCATTTTTCTAAGCGCCCCACAAAGTTATAAAGTCAACATTACAAAGCGCTTTAATCAGTAAAAGTTTTACATGGTAAACATTAATGCGTAACTTAATATTAAATAACAACCAATTAACGAAACTACTTAGAGAATGCAAGAGGTCAGTGCGATTAACGAATTTAAGGCCTATAGTTTCAAGGATTTAAAGATTTATTCCTCCACGGAATGGCTTGCCGACAACAAGAAGAAGTATCGCCAGGTCTTTGAAGAGTCCAGAGTTAAATATATATACGTCGATCTAGTCTTAGTCAATAAACTATTTGATCGCGAGACTTGGGAGTTGGAGGCTGAAATAAGATGTTACAAGTATAATAAGGGTAAGAACCTGGTAACAACGTTAAACGTCAAGAAACAAGTTAAGAAACAAGATCACGTCTTTCATATCAGGGAAGGATGGGGGCATAAGAAGGCTGGATCATTTTGGAAGAAAGGAAAGTATAGTTGGGAAGTATATATCAATGGAGAGAAGGTTACCACCAAGTATTTTTATGTTGAAAATATTACTACCTATCCGAAGCTCAGGCATCCAGAGCTAGCGCTTAAGGTTGACGAACTATACTATTATGAAGGAAGTTTTGATCAGACTGATCAAAATAATCCCAAGATTATCTCCAAACAGTTTGATGTCAAGACGACCAGATATGTTTTTGTCGAGTTGTCGATCAATAATAGACTCCTCGATAGGACTTGGTTTGCAGAGGTATTTATTCGATTTTACAATGATAGCCGTGAACTTAAAGGTGAGGTTATTAGACTGGAGAAGATCAAAAGAGGTGAGCGCTTGGTAGTTATTAATGCAGGCTGGGGCTCGAATGTCAAGGGCTCTTGGCGCCCAGGGCGTTATGATGTAGAAGTGATCTTTCAGGATCGCTTGATTGCTCAGAGTCACTTCACGATCTCCTATACAACCGTCGAAGGATCGAACCCAATTCTTTTTCCCGAGGCTCTGCAGGAACTTGAGACTAGCTTCATAGAGAGTGAGGTCAAGGATAAGACGGCCATGAAGGACCTATATAGTCTCATAGGACTCAAGAATATCAAAAGACAAATACAAAATCATACGAAGTATATCCAATTCTTACAACTGAGAAAAGAGAGAGGATTTAATGAAGAGGAGCGGCTTAACTTACACAGCATCTTCTTTGGCAATCCAGGTACGGGAAAGACTACAGTAGCTCGTAAGTTAGGAGCTATATACAGTCAGATAGGCTTGTTGAAGACTGGACATGTCCATGAAGTAAGTAGGGTAGATCTTGTAGGTGAATACATCGGGCAAACAGCGCCTAAAGTAATGTCTGCAATTGATCGTGCTCGTGGAGGTGTGCTATTTATAGATGAGGCTTATTCTCTCTCTCGCAATAATGATGACACTAAGGATTTTGGCAAGGAAGTAATTGAGCTCTTGATAAAAGAGATGACGCATCCAGATTGCGACTTTATGGTTGTAGCCGCAGGGTACCCTGAGCAGATGAATACCCTCATAGAATCTAATCCAGGCCTTGCCTCAAGATTCGCCTATACCTATGAATTTACAGACTATAGTTATGATGAACTCTTAGAAATCATGAATTACTTCTGTGAACGCAAAGAGGTAGAATTGTCTCTGAGAGCACAAGAGGTATTGCAGAAGATCATCTTAAACGCTTATCGTGATAAAGGGCAGAATTTTGGTAATGCTCGATTTGTCGATAATCTCTTGGATCGTGCTAAGGTCAATATGGGCATCAGAGTTATCGGATATAGGGAAACTGAAATCACAGAAGATGATCTCAGTAAAATAAAACTAGAGGATGTCCTGCCACTGAGTAGTAAGGCTGTTCAAGAACGAAAGGTAAGTGATATTAACATTGACAATGCTGATCTCAAAAGTGCCCTTGCTGACCTCAATAGACTTATTGGCTTAGAGAATATAAAGAATACAATACATGAACTCGTTGAAGTGGTGCAGCATAAGATTGCTACCGGTGCGCCAGTAACTAATGCGTTCAATTTTCACACTATCCTCACAGGAAATCCAGGCACTGGTAAAACAACAGTTACGAGAGTATGCGCTCGGATATTTCGAGCATTAGGATTGATAGAACGAGGTCATATCATTGAGACTGATCGGCAGGGTTTAGTTGCTGGTTATGTTGGGCAAACCGCTCTTAAAACTAAAGCAGTCATAGATGAAGCTATGGGAGGGGTATTGTTTATTGATGAGGCCTATGCCCTTACCAAGAAGAATAGTTCGAACGACTTTGGTGATGAAGCTATCCAGACCTTGTTAAAACGTATGGAAGATGATCGAGGGGCTTTCTATTTGTTTGCTGCCGGATATCCACAACTCATGGATAGTTTTCTCTCAATGAATCCGGGATTAAAATCAAGGTTTGACCTATTTCTACATTTCGAAGATTATGATCAAGATCAGTTGTTGGAGATAGCGGAATCGTTTATGAATGATGAGGGCCTAAGGATTTCATCTGATGGCCAAGGCATTTTGTATGATCACATCCAACATGTCGTGAGTCGCAAAGAAAAAGACTTTGGTAATGCACGATGGATAAGAGGCATCGTTAAAGAGATTGTGCACAATCAGAATCTCAGAATCTCCAAAGAAACTGGATCATATAGTGATCACTACTATCGCTTGATAAAAGGAATAGATGTGTCAAAAACTATCTCAAATCAAAGCAAACAATATAGCTTCAAGCGAGATACAATTGGGTTTTAAAATTTCAATAGAACAGAAGCTGATAAGTTTCTTGAGAAATTGTCATAGCCTCTAAGTACTTCAAATTCATTGTTTAAAAGATTTGTACCATTGAGTTGTATAGTCAGTAAATCAACTGGCCTATAATGTATACTTAAACCCAGGTCATATCTGAAATCAGTGCTTACTACAAGCCCTGTTGCCAATACATCAGTTATTTGCTTGTCACTGAGGTTAGCATTTATTGAAGCCTCAAACTTGTGATCACCTGTATGAAATGTGGTTCCAATATTCAGTGTATGTTCAGGTCTATATAACAATACAGCTTCAGAGTTATAGATACTCTTGCTAAATGAGGTATTGACATCAATAAGTGGATGAGCTTCGACAGCTACCTTTAGCAGAGCAATCCATGCATCATAGTCTATTCTGTCTACTTCAAAAAAACGTCTATTCTGATCTGATAGCTCCCAATTAATATCATCAATGTAGAAGTTGCGAGAGAGTTGTGCTGATACCTTAACACGATCAGTCACATCGTTTCTTAAAGCCAGTGCGTGTTCTCTGACTCGTGTGGCAAAGGGTTGTTCGAAGGTATTATTCAGAAAAGGGTTTGCAGATGTCGTGCTATTGAGGCCTTGATAATTGATATGCTCCTGTACACTGAGGCTAACTTGATTATCAGAACTTAAGTAGAAATTAGCTTTAATAGCGGGATATACTGTCGTACGATCGATGGCTCTGTTAAGTACACCTCCTACGCTTAAGGTAAGCTGATCTTTATTCCAAACTAAACCAAGATTATTGGTAGAAACAAGATCTGTTGTACTACCGAAGCTCATTGGTATATAGTTCTTAGAACTAGCCTGTACTCTCAATTCTTGACTAAGTCCTTTCGATAGATGCGGAGTGATAATCCAGAGATTTTCAGTGTCATCTATGAAGTTACTTCTGGTAGTATTGTAAATGACGTTTAAACCATAATCTAAACTGCGACTGTGATCATGAAATGTACGATAGTCCATTGTTACGCTAAATTGCCTGATGCGTATAGTATCCTGTGCCTCTGCTCTGTTTAGATCGCTAAAAGCACCGTAATTACTTGACCTTCCACCTAAAGAAAGATTGAATTCGCTATGATCTGTCACATAATATGAGGTGTTAATATTAGCATTGAGCTTATTGAAATGCTTGTTAGCAACGCTCTCATCATGCCAGTTATCATATGACGCATTAGCTTGTACACTAAAGTAGTTATCAACTTTATGAAATAAAGCACCTTGTAATGCTAATGTGTTAAGCGAGCCTACCGTAGCCATAAGGTGTCCAAAACTTCCTTCATCAACCCTTGGTTGCTGATATGCAAGTGGTTCTATGTCAGCAGAGATTTCTATTTGCGGAGTCCCAAAACTCAGTAGGCTATCCTGACTCACTTCCAAGGCGCTATATTGTTGCATAGCACTCGAAGTAAATAGTCCTGTTAGAGGCTTAACATCGATATCCTGAGAAACAAAGTTCTTACGAACCGAGAGCTTTTCATCCGTGATGTCCTGAGCGGTGGATATTTGTATCATCACAACGCATATAAGAAGGGCATAAGTTGTTTTCATCATTGTCATCTGATTATAAATTTATTTCGTTGAGGCGTTCTTTAGCTTGATTGATTAAGTTAGAAGGAATAGACATGTCTGTGTCCAACATGGCTTCAAGTGCCGCAGAGGCATTTGTCTTTTCTCCGAGCAGAAAGTAGTTGTCTGATAAGAGTATTGTAGCTTTTGCAAACCATGAAGGCTTGCTGATCAAAGTGGAATAATTTTCTGTGATTGTTTTAATCGATGGCTGTAGTTCCTCTTGATTAAACTGACTCAGAGCTACAATGTAAATCGCCTTTGGATTATTTGTCCATATCTTATGGGTTGCTGTAGAGTTCATAAAGGTCGTGATGGCGGCCCAATCATTTTGTTGTGTTTCAGCTGAGATAATCTTAAGTAGAACATCCTCCGGTAATTGATCAGCAGTTGTTTTAGACTCAGCTATTAGTTCCTTGGCCTCGTCGTATCGATCCAGAGCTAAGTAGGATTTTAATCTACTATGGGCTGAATCAGCATGGTCATTAAACCAACCTAAATCGGATAGCTCTAAGTAAGTTGCATAGTCCTCTATAGCGAGTAATCTTTTGGAAGTCTCTAAAGTGAGGTCCCCATGATTTAGGGGGCTATATTTCTTTATGTAGCTAATTGTTTGGGTCAAGGCCTGTTGATCGTCAGTTTTAATCAAGCACTGTACGATATAGTGATCGAGCTCTTGATCAGTTTTGTAATTGTTGTGATTCTTAAGTCTCTTGAATTCACTAAGCGCAACTTCATAGTTGCCATTTTGAAACTGCTCTATTGCAAATTGTCTCTTGATAGTCTTTGTATCACTAAGTCGGTCAGATCTTTGTACAACTTCGGCATAAGAGTCTGCATCAACTTTATAAGTTGCGTAAAGTTCTTTGAGTGCTTTTTCAGCTGATTGCTTGTATTGAGCTTGATGAGATTGTTCCAATATGCGACTATAGTACTGTTCTGCATTATCATAATCACCAGCATTGACATAGATGAGTCCAAGCTGAAGTAATGACTCGGATCTTAATGATTCGTTTTCAACAGATGTTAGACCTTGATAGTATTTCTTAGCATTGTCATATTGGCCTAGTTCAAAGTATCTGTTACCTATTTCAAATCGGCTCTCACTGGCATAAGAACTGTTGGGGTAACGCTCTATCAGCTCTTCATAGGTAATGATCTGTTCATATGGCTTATTCTTTAGTTTATGAATTGCGCCAATACGATATAGAGCGTGATCACCTTGACCATCTGCATATCTTGCTGCGCTCTGATATACTTCTTGAGCATTAGAATAATCTTCAATGGCGAAATAGCAATCGCCCATTCTGTTAAGTATGTCTTCTTGTAAACTTGGAGCTATATCGGTGCCTGAAGCAATCCCTTGAAACTTGGAGAAGTGCCCCAGAGCTTCTCTATAATTATCTTCATCTAGGTAGATGTACGATAGTGCATATTGAGTTTTTAGCTGAGTATCACTATTTACACTATTGATCCTATTGTTCTGTGCGAGTTCCTTAAATCTACTCTTAGCTATGCTGTAGTCGCCTTTTACAAAGTAACTCCAGGCAATATCATTGCCGAGTTGTATACTCTGAGGTGCATTTACATCTACTCTGTTACTCATCGATAGATATCTTAAGGCCCCTTCGAGGTTATTGCTTGATAATGCTTCTTGCCCTTTGATCTGACACTTATTAAGTAAGTGTTGCTTTTGCTCAGGTGTTAAGTTGGTGATGAGTTTTTGATCTATATTTTCGATAGATACATCGTCGGAGTTGATGATCAATGAGCTAATAGCTCGTTCTGCTGTTCCTTTTATCGTGTTGTTCTGTATGACACTCAATGTATTTAGAGCTGCATTGTAGTCCGCCATGGCGATTTGATTCTGTGCGATATTGAATCTCACTTCATCTACATGAGGAGTGTTAAGCAATTGTGTGTATATCTCTGTAGATTCTTCGTATTTGCCTGTATGATGCAAAGCCTCTGCATACGCCGTTTTAGTATATATCGAGGTTTCTTGTGTCTTGTTTTTCTTTACTCGCTTGATTATATCGTCATATCTTTCTTGCTGGAGTAATGCGCTAATCAATAATTCTTCTTGATCGGTATCTTGTAGGAGTTCAAGGCTTTCATTAATCTCATTGAGTTTGAAGTATGATATAGCCACAAACTCCTTAATGGCGGAGATTTGAAACAATTGAGTTTCTTTGATTCGTGGTGCATACCACTTAACAACAGCTTGATAATCTTTTAAAGCGAAGTGTGATAAAGCCAGATAGTACGGCAGATGATGCTGTAACTCGTAGGTGGTTCCTATTTTTTTGAGATTAGATAGCGAAGCTTTATAATCTCCTTGCAGTATGTTGATCAATCCAGCATAGTATCGAGCATGATTATAGTATGGCGATGATCTATCATCACATTGGTTAAATGCTTGAAGGGCGCCCGCAAGCTCTTTCTTCTTTATGAGATCATATCCTTCAACAAATGCGTACTCGGCCGATGTCGAATTGCCTTTAATTGATTTAGGCTTATAGTCATCAATACTCGATTCAGGTGGGAGAATTCCGTTAAGACTCTTGAAGTTGAGATATCTTGCTAATAGTGGTTGTACATCTGGATGCCCCAGCAGATACTTGTCATATTCTTTGAGTTGAGCGACAGTAGTCAACTCTGCAATGTGTAGGGTGTTTTCTAAGCTTTTGCGTTCTGAATCAATGACTCTTAGTAAGTCTCCAGAAGCGTTGGATGCCTTCTCGATTTCGGGATAGTAAATAGATTCATTGTATAAGTCCTCATTATCCATAATTTTGGACTCATTAAGCAATGTGACTGATTGGGCTGTGCCAGTTTTTACATAAATGATGCAAAAAGCAAGTAAAACGCTGTATTGTAATAATTTACACATTCTAAATAATTGTAATATGTAAATTTAGAATAATAAATAGACACCGCCAAATATGACTAAGCTTATACTTTATTCGTTCTAAAAAGGTGATGATGCATCAATGTTTAATTAATAGATTAGCAGTTATGAAAAAAGCACTACTTATTCTCACTATTGTTTCATTTGTCAATAGCCTTATTGCAAATCCAGATCGATGGCAGCAAAAAGTAAAATACGAGATGAAGATTGACTTTGATGTCAATACACATCGGTTTACTGGAGAACAGACTATAACCTACCAGAACAATTCCCCAGACGTACTACACAATGTGTACTATCATCTCTACTTTAATGCTTTTCAGCCTAATAGTATGATGGATGTCAGGTCTCGCACTATAGCAGACCCAGATAGAAGAGTAAATGACCGAATCTCTAAACTAAACCTTGATGAAATCGGGTATCACCGCATAGATGAGTTGAAGCAAGATGGTCAGGCTCTGTCCTATCATATTGAAGGAACTATATTGGAAGTCAAACTGGCAAAACCTCTAAAGCCAGGTGACAAGACTAAACTAACTATGAAATTCAACTCGCAGGTTCCCCTCCAGATCCGTAGATCAGGTAGGGACAGCGCCGAGGGGATAGACTACAGTATGTCGCAATGGTATCCAAAGTTGTGTGAGTATGACTATCAAGGATGGCATGCTAATCCTTATGTAGGAAGAGAGTTTCATGGTGTGTGGGGAGACTTTGAGGTTGAGATCAAGATTGACGATTCGTACATTTTAGGAGCCAGTGGTCTGCTGACTAATGCAAAGAAGATAGGTCGTGGCTATAGTGATAAGGACGTCAAGATTAAGGGAAAGAAGACTACATGGAAGTTTAATGCAGAAAATGTCCATGATTTTGTATGGGCTGCCGATCCTGATTATACGGTCAAGATGGATTACACTGATGCTGGCACCAAGATTTATTATATCTATCAGCCCGGTGCGCGAACTACTGAGAACTGGGAGAACCTCCACAGATCTATGAATGTGGCAGAGCAATACATGAACAACAGATTTGGAAAATATCCTTATCCAGTGTATTCATTTATACAAGGTGGCGACGGCGGTATGGAGTATCCTATGGCGACATTGATTACTGGTGAGCGAAGCTATAACAGCCTTGTAGGGGTAGCAGTGCATGAGTGGATGCACAGTTGGTTTCAGATGATACTTGGCACTAATGAGGCTCTGTATCCATGGATGGATGAAGGCTTTACAACCTTCGGGTCGAGTGAAGTAATGAATCTTCTGAGGACTGAGCAATTGATCCCTGGAGATGTCGCAGTTCACCATCCTAATGAAGGCAATGTAAGAGGTTATGTCAATTTTGCATTGACAGACCTTGAAGAGCCTCTTAGCACCCATGCCGATCACTTCGTTACTAACTCCGCCTATGGTCGAGGAAGTTATACTAAGGGGGCCGTGTTCTTAACACAGTTACAATATATTATGGGAGAAGAGGCCTTCAGCCGTGGTATGCTCAACTACTATAACACGTGGAAATACAAGCATCCTAATGTGAATGACTTTATAAGAATCATGGAGAAGACCAGCAACTTAGAGTTAGACTGGTTTAAGGAATACTTCGTTAATACAACGCATACCATAGACTATAGTGTCGACGAAGTAGAGGCTCAAGCGGAGAATGTCTCAGCGATTAGCTTATCTAAGGTCGGAGTGATGCCAATGCCAGTAGATTTAGCGATAACACTCACCAGTGGGGAGGTGGTGAACTATACGATTCCACTTAGGATAATGAGAGGAGCCAAATCTTCGGATGGCTACACTAAATATGAAGTGGCAGCAGATTGGCCTTGGACGCATAGAAGCTATGTGCTACAGGTGCCATATGATCGGAGCGCGATTCAATCTGTGGCCATTGACGCCACTTATAAATTGGCCGACACTAATCTTGAGAATAACAGACACGGCGAAAGCCAACCATAGCAACAAAGATTTAATGAGCTCGACATAACACTGTCGAGCTCATGTTCTTTAGTCTTGCGTTGTACCATTCAATTTAGGACTTACCAGTAGACAGCACTTACACGTGTTCGGGCATGTTGTTTAGCCTCATTGTTGTATCTTATATCTTTACATGATTAGACTTAACCCAACTGTGACATGCTATGATGGGTACTGTAGTTCGCAGCGTCTATATGTCAAGGGTCGAGTAATGAAGACGCCATATCTCAGACGAAGCTCGAGGAAATCAGCAGGAGGTAATTTTATAGAGACTGCATTGAGGTTTGTTACGATCGAGTACGAGTATGTTGGTGTCTCTTTGAGGGTTGATGATCAGGTGTATCATACTCAGACAGACCACGAGGGGTATTATGTCTTTGATCAAGAGCATGTAGCACCGCTATCGATTACGGGTGACTTACAATGGATTGAATTAGAGGTCAGCGTAGATCATATAGACTTTGAGGGGGTACATACTAAGACCAAGGTGCTATATGTGCCTCATCATACGGATATCGTTGTGATCTCTGATATAGATGATACGATTATGTGGTCATATGTCACCTCTTATCTGAAGATTAAGATGATGTACTTCACCTTTACACGGTCGCCTTTTCAGCGCACTCCAGTAGCTGGGATGAGTGATTGTATCAAGTCTATCCTTCAGTCGAAGAGACCGATTTTTTATATTTCTAATAGCCCATGGAATATATACTACTTCCTTAAGAGATTTATCAGGCACTACAGTTATGTTGACGGCCCTACATTCTTGAGGGATTACGGGCGTCAACTGATCTTTAGAAACAAGTCAAAAGTTACCCACAAACTACATATGTTGCATAAGTGTTAAATGGCTCTATGTTGACCCCCTAAATGGCGCAAGCTGACCCCCCTG
>CAZAXY010000114.1:8697-10960 GCA_964489125.1 uncultured Saprospiraceae bacterium | reverse complement strand
ATACACTTGCTGGCATCGAGGATATATCCTGACTCAGAGATGGCATCAGTAGGACAGGCGTCGATACACGCCGTGCAAGTGCCGCAGTGATCTGAAACCGGATGATCGTAGTCAAGTTCGAGATCAGAGATGATCTCAGCTAAGAAGAAATAGGAGCCCTTTTGCTTGGATAGAAGTAGGGTATGCTTGCCGATCCATCCTAAGCCGCTCCGCTTCGCCCAGTCACGTTCCAGTACTGGTGCCGAGTCAACGAATACTCGTCCATCTATCTCTCCTATAGACTGGGTGATATAGCCCACCAGTGTTCTGAGTCTATCCTTGATGACATGATGGTAATCCTCACCATATGCATACTTAGAGATCTTAGGAGCCGAGGGGTCGGATTGTTCTTGATCAGTGTAATAATTATAGGCCAAGCTGATAACTGACTTAGCACCCGGAACAAGTAGGGTAGGGTCTACTCGCTTATCAAAGTGATTAGCCATGTATGACATCTGACCATGATAGTCTTTGTCGAGCCAAGATTCGAGGCGTCTTGCCTCCTCGTTCATGTGCTCGGCTTTGGAGATGCCCACGCTGAGGAAGCCAAGCTCCTTGGCTTTAGTCTTGATGAGTGCTGTCCTGTGAGCTGTGCTGGACATGGAGATAATTAATTAAGAATCTGGAGCTTGGCGTACTGGAGCATGATGCGCTTTTCGGCATTGTCAGGCACCTCAGAGAAGTGTATGGTAGCCACATTGCGCTCATCAATAGAGAGCACTTTTCCGCTGCCAAACTTCATATGGAGGACGTTCATGCCCTCTTTGATCTCGCTGGGATCATTGGGGATAAAATTAGCGACATTGACTTTAGGCATCGGCTTAGCGGCTCTAATTGGTTTTAGGCCTGAGAGCACCTTAGGAGCTCCAAATTCTGCCTTAGCCTTGATAGGTACTATAGAGTCAATATTCTCTGGTGGTATCTCCTCGAGGAATCTACTGGGATCATTATATCTCACTTGACCATACTGATACCGACTGTTCGCATAAGTCAATGTGAGATGTTCAGCGGCACGAGTAATTGCCACATAAAATAGCCTACGCTCCTCATCGATCTGATTCGGATCACTCAAAGACATGAATGATGGAAAGAGGTTTTCCTCTAGACCTACCACAAAGATCGACTTGAACTCCAAACCCTTTGCGGCATGAACACTCATCAGGGTGACGACATCGGTGTTGTCTTTGTCTTGGTCCATATCGGTGATCAGGGCGATATTCTGAAGATACTTAGCCAAGGTCTTGTCGGCGATCTCTTCTCCAGGTTCAAGCTCATCATCCTCTACAAATTCTTGGATGCCATCTAGTAGGGCATTGATATTTTCCAGTCGTGCCATACCTTCCATGCTGCCATCACTCTTGAGCAAGTCTGTGATGCCGCACTTCTTGGAGATGTACAGTGCGGTTTGATAGGCATCTGCCTTTTCTGCTTTTATCCTGAAGTTGGCAACGAGTCGCATGAAGTCTGTGAGCACGGTTTGAGCTCTCTTGCTCATCTGCACCATCGGTATCGACTCGAATATGCTGATGTCGTTATCCTCAGCGAAGTTGACAAGATTCTCCAAACTCTTATTGCCAAATCCCCTCTTAGGATAATTGATGACTCGCTTAAAGGCCTCATTGTCCTTAGGATTGACCGTGAGGCGCATATAAGCCATGAGGTCTTTAATCTCCTTGCGCTGATAGAAGGAAAGCCCGCCATAGATACGATATGGGATATTATACCGCCTCAGATACTCTTCAAATACCCTGGACTGCGCATTAGTACGATAAAGTATGGCGATCTCGGTATTTTCTATGGAATAGCGATTTTTCTGCTCGATTATAGAGTCTGCTACTCTCTTGCCCTCTTCCGTATCGGTAATGGTCTTAATGACTTTGATTTTGTTTTCTCCAAGTCGATCCGTCCAGATTTTTTTCTTGATCTGTCGTGGATTATAGGAGATCACACCATTGGCGGCCTCCACAATGTGTTGTGTCGAGCGATAGTTGCGCTCCAACTTAAAAGTCTGTACTTGAGGGAAATCTGTCTCAAACTGCAAGATGTTTTCTATCGTAGCTCCCCTAAATGAATAAATACTCTGTGCATCGTCTCCAACGATACATATGTTACGAGGGCTATCTTCATAATTGACCAGTTGTCTCATGATCTCATATTGCAAGAAGTTGGTATCCTGAAACTCATCGACCAGTAGATATTGAAACTGGTACTGATATTTCTTCTT
>CAZAXY010000114.1:0-8597 GCA_964489125.1 uncultured Saprospiraceae bacterium | reverse complement strand
TATCCTGAAACTCATCGACCAGTAGATATTGAAACTGGTACTGATATTTCTTCTTAACCTCTTCGGGATTCTGATAGAGCAACCTAAACATCTGTAGGAGCAAGTCATCGAAGTCCATAGCTCCAGCACGCATACATTTCTTGACATATTTATCATAGATGACATGCATCAATGGCATACGATTCATGCGATCATATGACATGAGCTCTTCATTAGTCGCATAAGACTTAGGCGTGATGAGATTGCTCTTGGCGGATGATATCTTAGCGCGCACAGCACCGGGAGAATATACCTTGGTGTCCAGACTCATCTGCTTCAGGACCTCTTTAATTACGCTCTTAGAATCATCTGTATCGTATATGGTGAAGTCGTTAGGGTATCCCAGGTGATGGGCTTCCCTTCGGAGTATACGAGCAAACAGCGAGTGAAATGTGCCTGCCCACACCTTCTGAGCTTTTGGACCGACGACCTTCTCGATCCGCTCTTTCATCTCACGAGCGGCCTTATTAGTGAATGTAAGAGCCAGTATCTGCCAAGGAGCAACACCGACATTAATCAGATGAGCGATGCGATAGGTTAGGACCCGTGTCTTACCTGAGCCAGGGCCAGCGATTACCATAACAGGACCATCGACAGTTTCTACGGCTTTTCGCTGGACGTCATTGAGTTCGTTGAGATAGCTGAATCCTACTTCACTATTATTCATGCTCGAGGCTTAGGTCGAATTTTATTGAATGGGTGAAGGTATTATGTTTCGTAGAAAAATATAGTCTAAAAGTTATATGCTTACTCCCTTTAGTTTACGGTAGATTTTGTGCGGCAATTGAAGATATTCTGCATGGATGGCGCTTTGTGTACGTTGCTAGTTATATCCTGCCGTGGATCTTTTGTCGAGTTTTTTATCATGTTCATATATAGCTTATGTTCTAGTTATAGTTTATAGTATAAATTACTTTATATTTAACTGAGCAAATGAATATAATTATGAAGGAGGAACATTTTACACCCGAACAGGGATTCGAGACGATTACTTCAGTCATTAGAGAAGCAAAGGCACAATTTGAGGAAGATGGCATCGTCTATGTTGCTTGGGGGCTCTTAGCAGCAATAGCGAGTTTCACGCAATACTATCTGATCCATAATGGCCATGCTCACATCAGTTATTATCCATATTTCATGATGCCTGTTGGCGGCGTTCTAACTGCAATCTACTATGCAATGAAAGGGAATAAAGCGAGAACGCATCTCAGTCGCATCATGGCTGCTACTTGGGCACCCCTTAGTATCTCTATAATAGTAATTGCATTTGCCATGGGAGGGGAGTTGGGAGATAACTTGATACCATTAATTTTAATTCTGCTGAGTATCGGAGTCATGATATCTGGTGCGACGATTAATAGTAATATCCTGTTATATTCAGGTATATTGATGAATTTTATTGGATTTTATAGTTTTGTTGTGGACTATTCTCAACAACCATTATTGATGGGTATCGCAAGTATTGTATGTTTCTTAATACCTGGTGTTTTACTGATGCGTAACCACAAGAAGAACAATGTTTAAAGACCTAAATCCTATTCTTCATTCACAATTACGCTTGGCTGTAATGTCATATTTAGTGACTAATGGCAGCTCTGACTTCACTGCTCTTAAAGAGGTGACTAAGGCTACTTCGGGTAATCTAAGTGTGCAACTAAAAAAGCTTGAGGCCGCCAAATACATCGTGATTAAAAAAGGGTTTAAAAATAATTATCCTCATACTTCTGTTGCGATTACCAAATTTGGCATTGACGCATTTGAAGAATATGTTGAGGCAATTAAGAATTATTTGAGCTAATTTTTTTTGCATTATTAGTTTATAGCATAAATAACTTTATAAAATGTAATATGGAAATCTTGAAAAGTATCAATTCAATTGCTCACATAGTGTCATCTTCACTTGCGCTAATCGTTGGGGCAATGGTCTTGTTTCAACCGAAAGGGACGCCAAAACACAAGAAAACAGGTGTCCTGTATTTTTGGCTGATGATCGTTGCGAATGTTACCTGTTTATTTATCGTCAAGGCTTTTGGAAAGTGGTTTTTTCCTCACTGGCTCGGGATAACAGCACTAGCAGTTATAATCCCAGGCTATCTATTTGGCAAATATCATTGGGGGAGGCATTGGCTCAAAGTTCATATCTCCTGCATGATTGTGAGTTATTATTTGTTAATAGGAGGGGCGATCAACGAGGCATTTTTGCATATTCCGGCGTTGCGACATCATATATTGGACGGTGGAGGCCCAGTTCTTGGGATGACTCATACGACCGCAATGATAGGTTTTATTATTGTTTTGATAAGTTTTCTTCGCAAGCAGCTAAAAGCGGAGACTTAGCTTGAGATATGTCATGATGAGCTTCACTTGATTTTGTTCTAATCCTGATGTACAGGATGTTCATTGCTCTTATGCGATCAATTGAGTTAACTCCCGATCGATAATGGACAATTCCACTTCGATATCGGTCACTGGCTCTAATCTATTCTTAAAGTAGAAGATCCAGTAACCAGTAGATAAAACAAATGAGATTAGCCATATGGTAGAGGATGTAAGGGAGTGATTCAATAGATTGAAGCCATAATAAAGTAGTGCAGGAAAAAACAATACATAAAATAGACCCAGGAGCAATACTCTATACTTTTTGATATCCAGACCTGAGTTGACATAAGACATTTTACTAATTAAGTACGAAGGCATATCAGCGTTATCAACTTCTACAATAGGAGTGAGTGTCTTGTTAAGGGCAATAAGAGATTTCATGATGGTGTGAGCTATCATGAAGAATGTAATGAGCAGTATCAAGAAAAGGGCACCCAAGCTAAAACCGGCTATATACGCTTGATGAAGCAACAGTAAAGTAACTGGAATGCCCAGAATATAATAGCCTTGAGCGACTATAGCTTTATCAGTAAGCTGCTTGATGGATTGTAACTGATCGGTTAACTGATTATTAATGTCTATGTATTCTTGTTTTGACTGTTGTACTGGTGTAGTACCGGCATGCTTTAACGACTCCAGTCTACTGAGATAATCCTGATATTTCTGCTTGCGATAGATGAGATCCAAAGTGCCAGTTACTTTTAGACCCATAAAATACTGAAAGGGTATGATTTTAACCATACCCTTTTAAAGTAATCTATTTATCTTATTACAGTATTAGCCGTGCTGGAGAAGTCTAATTTACCGTCAGCCCTCTAACCAATAGAGAAACCTCGTCATTATAAACTTCTATAAATCCCCTTGCAATACCATAAGTCGCTGTAGAACCAGCAGCATCTATCACTCTTACCTCTCCTTCTCCTAATGAAGATACGATAGCAGCGTGACCCTTGAGTATCTCAAACTGTCCTGAGACACCGGGCACCTTAACAGACTTGATCGCTCCGCTAAAAACTTCTTTGTCTGGTGTTAGGATCGTCAGATTCATATGGATCGTTTAAAAAATTTACGAGTGTGTATCTTATGCGTTAGCTTCAGCTAATAGCTTCTTACCTTTTGTAATAGCCTCTTCAATAGAGCCAACCAAGTTGAAAGCAGACTCTGGATACTCATCTACCTCACCATCAAGGATCATATTGAATCCCTTAATCGTATCCTCAATCGGTACTAATACGCCCTCAAGACCTGTAAATTGCTCTGCAACGTGGAAAGGCTGAGACAAGAATCGCTGAACACGACGTGCTCTGTGTACTACTTGCTTATCTTCTTCTGATAATTCCTCCATACCGAGGATGGCAATGATATCCTGAAGCTCCTTATAACGCTGTAGGATGTTGATCACCTTAAATGCTGTGTTATAGTGCTCATCACCGATAATCGCTGGATCTAAGATTCTTGATGTAGAATCTAATGGATCCACCGCTGGATAGATACCTTCTGAAGCCAACTTTCTACTTAATACTGTAGTGGCATCAAGGTGAGCAAATGTAGTCGCTGGTGCTGGATCCGTTAAATCATCCGCCGGCACGTATACCGCCTGTACAGATGTAATCGATCCCCTCTTAGTCGAGGTAATACGCTCCTGCATCTTACCCATCTCTGTAGCAAGCGTAGGCTGATATCCTACCGCTGATGGCATCCGTCCTAATAGGGCCGATACCTCAGAACCTGCCTGAGTAAATCTAAATATATTGTCGATGAAGAATAGGATGTCTTTTCCCCCTTGTGGATCGTTGACATCGCCATCTCTATAGTATTCGGCAATAGCCAATCCTGATAGGGCCACTCTAGCTCTTGCACCTGGAGGCTCATTCATCTGTCCGAATACGAACGTTGCTTTACTCTCTAAGAGTGATTCTTTCTTAATCTTGCTGAGATCCCATCCGCCTTCTTCCATAGAGTGCATGAAGTCCTCACCATAGTTGATGATACCTGCCTCGAGCATCTCTCTCAATAAGTCATTACCCTCTCTCGTACGCTCTCCCACACCGGCAAATACTGAGATTCCATCATATCCCTTGGCGATGTTGTTAATCAACTCCTGGATCAAGACCGTTTTACCCACACCGGCACCACCAAATAATCCAATCTTACCACCCTTAGAGTATGGCTCGATCAAATCAATCACTTTGATACCCGTGAAGAGCACCTCGTTCTCTGTTGATAGGTTTTCATATTTTGGCGGATCTTGGTGGATAGATCTGGTCGTAGTACCTGTTACTTCACCGATACCATCAATAGCTTCACCTACCACGTTGAATAAGCGACCTTTGATACCATCACCGATAGGCATAGAGATTGGGCCGCCCAAGTCAGTTACAGTAGTACCACGTGTCAATCCATCTGTTGCATCCATCGCAATAGCACGTACGCTATCCTCACCGAGGTGCTGCTGACACTCTAATACGATCTTGTCTCCATTAGATTTTTCAACCACGAGGGCATTCATAATCTCTGGAAGAGCAACATTATCTCCTGCGAAACTTACATCGACAACTGGTCCGATTATCTGCTTTATTTCTCCAACGTTAGCCATGCTATGTAGTACTTGTGGGTTCTAAAATTTGCCGCAAAGATAGCTTTATATTGTATCTATGAAAGGATGGACCTTCTATTTTGTGAAAGATTAGATTATTTAGATCAGATAGGTATTGGATTATAGATCATCAAACCGTCAGGACCTCAATAATCAACATGAAGTGCCAATATTTCGAGGATAGAATTAGATGACAAAGCATAAACTCAAGCCGCCTGACCTCGCTTCAGAACAAAGGTATTTACATTGACTCCAGTCGTGATAAAGATTTCCTCTGCATTGATTAATTCTAAGACGGAGAGGAAGGTGATAATACAGTGCATCCGATCTTCCAAATTTTCAAAGATGTCTTCGAATGAAGTATCTCCCTTGACGGATATTTTATCGAGTACATAGACCTTCTGCTCTTCAAGTGTGTAGTTGTAGCGATAGACAAGATGTCTAGGTTTGGTATCCCTGATCTTCTTGCGGTTCATCACATTTTCAAAGCTCTTGAGGAGCTTAAACATGGTCAGAGACTCTAACTCTACATCCACCAAGGCTTTAGTGGCGATGCTTCTGATTTCTTTGTTGACGTTCCCTCGAGGTTCGAGCTGCATGCGTTCAACCTCGAGTGATGAGAGGTCGCCAATGATATCCTTAAACCGCTTATACTCTAATAGCTTTCTTGCAATCTCCTCTCTTGGATCAATCTCTTGTCCATCCTCGTCCAGTTCAGGTCGTGGAAGAAGCATCCTCGCCTTTATCCGCATCAATGTGGCCGCCACCAGAATAAATTCGCTGGCTACATCTATATTTAGCTCTTCAAGTTGACGGATGTAAGCAAGGAAGTCAGCGGTGATTTTTGAGATAGGTATATCAAGTATGTCGATCTCATCACGCTCTATAAAGAACAGCAGTAGATCAAAGGGTCCTTCGAACTGCTTAATCTTAATAGTATAGCCTTCCTCTTGCTCGTTCATCAATAACAAATATAGATATCCTATGCCAACCCTCTATCTCATTCCTACTCCTATAGCCGAGGAAACAATGGATCACATCCCGCTGGCAGTTGTTAATGCCATAGGATTGTTAGATTGTTTTGTTGTTGAAAAACTCAGGACGGCGAGGAGGTTTATCAGATCTGTGATTAAGGACTATGATATCGATGGTGCAGACTTTATAGAATTGGACAAGCGTAACCCACAACAGAGCCATATGATGATCAAAGAGCTGCTGACAGCTGGACGATCATTTGGGTTGATGTCAGAGGCAGGGCTGCCATGCATCGCAGATCCAGGTCACGATGTAGTCAATCAAGCGAGAGCTAGCTACTATAAGATTGTTCCGATCACTGGGCCGAGTTCTATATTTATGGCATTGATGGCGTCTGGCCTCAATGGTCAGGAGTTTACATTTCACGGGTATCTTCCTATTAAAGAACCTGCTCTGACCAAAAAATTGAAAGCAATTCAAGATAATGCCATCAAGACGGACTATACTCAGATATTTATAGAAACACCCTACCGCAACCAGAAGCTTTATGAAAAGATGAGTTCGACTTTTCAGCACACCATTAGACTATGTATTGCTCAAGATATCAGTGCCCCAGAAGAGTATATCGACACCAGAACTATCGCTCATTGGCGCAAGCAACATGATCTGGAGCTAAAGAAATCTCCTTGTATATTTTTAATTAATACCTGATAGCAAGTCGTGATTAATGGCTTAGTAAAATATTATGTCAAGAGGTTTGATCAAGAACTCGATCAAGTTAGGTATCAGACTCCGCAATGTCAGTCGCTGGAGTTGAAGAAGATTCTTGGAGCACCATTAGTGAAACTGCTCAATTCAGAGATTAAAGATGGGTGTACTGAGGCAGAATATAAATCTACAGTCAGTATCAGCACCTATGCCAAGTATGATCGAGGAATTGAGCGCATTATAGAGAGCCCTCCACATAAGATAGCCTACTATGCTCAATCCTCTGGTACTACAGGAGGGAAGAAAAAGCTGATTCCTACACCAGATTCCTTCGTGAGAACTAATCACTTGAGAGGGTCATGGTACAGCTTGAATACCCTATATAATCATGTTCCTGATATGAATGTCTTCAAGGCAAAAAATCTGTTGATAGGTGGAGCTATCTATGAACGTCGCAGCGATCATCTCATTGGTGATGTCTCCGGTATCATGCTCAATCGTATTCCCCAGTTTTTCAGGCCTTATTATGTGCCTAAGATCAGTGAAGCCATCCTCCCAGACTGGCAGCAGAAACTGGATATTACCATACGTAAGGCATCCAAGAGCCGTGATGTTTCTTTACTTGCTGGTGTACCGACATGGGTCATTACTGTACTATCTGGAGTGAAAAAAAATATTGCTCCCAGAACTATTGCTGAGCATTGGCCGAATCTCAAAGCTTACTTGCATGGCGGCGTGAGTATGGCGCCCTATAAGGAGCAGTTGAAGTCACTGATCGGGCTCCCCAATTTCAAGTTTATCGAGATCTATAATGCAACTGAGGGGTTCTTTGCTTTTCAGGATAACCCTGATGAGGATGGCATGTTGATGATGACTCATAGCGGGATCTATTTTGAGTTTATCAAATATTCGGATTATGCGACCTCAGAGTCACCAGAGATATTGGGATTTGAACATGTTGTGGCAGGTGAGCGGTATGTGTTATTGATTTCTACACAGACGGGATTGCTAAGATATGTCCTCGGAGATATCGTCGAGTTTGTGAGAACTGTACCATTTAAGATTAAAGTAGTCGGGCGGATCTCTGAGTATGTCAATGCATTTGGCGAAGACTTGATGCTCTGGCAGGCTCGTGAAGCACTGCTTAATGTTTCACAAGAACATGTGGCGTCAATAGCACATTTCACCGTAGCGCCGAAGTATATCTCGGTAGATGAGCAGGGTTGGCATGATTGGGCAATTGAATTCGAACAAGCGCCTAGAGATTTAAAACAGTTCACCGAAGATCTCGATGGCGCAATACAAGGTCTCAACAATAACTATGCACAGAAGCGTTATGAGTCTATTGCCATGAAGCAACTAAAGCTTTACCCACTTAAGGCAGGGAGTTTCAGTGCGTATCTGGAAAAAATCGGAAAACAAGGAGGGCAGAGTAAAGTCCAGAAACTGCGCAACGACAGAACAATTATGGATGCATTAATAGTAGATGATCATGTTTGATGATATCATAAATCATAGTACTGATGACAGTCAATACGATCAATTACTAGAGATGATCTCAGGCAGAGTGACTGAACTCCTCGGTGAAGATCCAGGTCTCCTATTTAGTTATATGTATCGGCTCGATATCGATGAGCAAAAGCTCAAACATGTTGTCCAACACTATAATAGTGAAGCACAGATTACTGCACTGTCAGAGCTGATTCTGAAACGACAGTTATTACGCTTGGAATTGCGAAAGAAGTATTCGGCTAAGGATGAGGAAAGCGATAGAAAAGCCTAACTTTTGTCATGAAATATGTGGTAGTGGGAAGGTCATCTCAAGTGGGCAGCGGGAGCAGCATAGTAGCAGCGCCTTTGATGACCAAGGGTTTTGGTAGCCCTGCCTCGCCGAAGGCGG
>CAZAXY010000113.1:0-10972 GCA_964489125.1 uncultured Saprospiraceae bacterium | reverse complement strand
GGTATAAACGGCACTCACCAGAACTTGAGAGGGTCTTGTGCCAGGTGAGTGTTCCTTATTGAGCGTAGTATGTATCCATGTGGCTCCGAGGCCTAAACTTGTCTCAGGGAGAAAGAACAGCACTGGAAAAATAATGTTTCTGCTGGTTGTATCAGACTTTTCTGATGATTGAGCATGCATCAGACAGCATGAAAAAATTGATAAAAAGAAAATGAAATTTAGCTTCCGCATGCAGTAAAGATCACATTTATAAAGGTTATGGTCATGGTTGCAGTACTTTTAAAGTGTCTATAGTAAGACGAAGCCGTAATTGATTTATTTGTAGACATTAAGAGCCTATGTTGCGGAAAATTTGAATAGGTGTATCTAACAAAATATAGCAACGTGGAATTTAGTGCGATAACTTTTTAAAATCAACTTTTATTTGAAGTCTATCCTCCTCATACTGCTCAGTTGGATCCTTGCTGTATCTGTATCAGGCCAATTTGATTTTGAGTTGACCTTTCAAGACATGGACGAGCTAGGATTGCTGCCCAACAACTTCATTAATGACATGGAGATGGATGATCTAGGCGTATTATGGGTTGCAACTAATGATGGGTTGTGCAGATATGATTCACCTAACAGTATTAGGATATTTAGAAAGGGAGAGATCGGTATTGAATCAGATTTAATCCGAACAATAGTAAATGGTAGCGACTCGACATTATGGATTGGATCTACATTTGGTGGTGTCACCCAATATAACTACTACACTAATGAATCCAGGACGTTTAGCGATGTTGGGTCTCCGCGACTTTCTGATAATGAAATTCTATCCATAGCTGAGGTTAGCCCTCAAGAGATCTGGATAGGCTCTGAGGCTGGTTTGGACGTTCTATTTCCAGCAGAGGACAGTATTTATAGATTTGATCCAGATAGCCATCAACAGAATGTTATTGAAGGGGCAGTCTTAGACATATATTTAGATCAGAAAGGATGGATATGGATTTCAACTTGGGATAATGGGATCTATCTGTATCTGCCTGATCCATCTGGCAATCATAGTAAGGGGTCATTTAGAAAGATAGTGACACCCAATTCTGTAAGTATTTGGAAGATTTTGCAGCATGACTCTAATCATTATTGGTTGGCAACACACAATAGAGGACTAGGCTATATGAGCATCTCAGATGATGCCACATTGTCACAACAGAATCAAGATTGGAGCGTAAATTTCGAACTTTATACGGCCAAAGAGGCCAGTCTTACTCTTGACTATTTAACAGACTTATCCTATGATGATGATGGCAATTTGTGGATTGCGACTAATAATGGGCTTAACATACTCCCTAAAGACCAGATAGACTCTTTAGAATGGAATAAGCCAGGACCTAAGAATACCCCAGAGTTTTACTCCTATTATCACAGACCTCAGATTACTACTAGTCTTAATGATAACAACATCACTTCATTATTCATAGATAAGCAAGGGCTGATTTGGATAGGCTCCTCCTCAGGAATCAACCAGTTTAATAAACTCAACAACAGGTTTACCCCAGTATTGCTTACTGATATAGTGGATGATGATGATGTGGCTTCCGATCGGGTAAGTGTAATGACCATGGTAGGCGAGTCAATCTTGCTCTTAGGCACCAGCGACCATGGCTTGCTGGCCTATGATTTAGATACTAAGTCAGAAGTAGTTTTTACCGACTTAGCCAAGACGTTCAATAATGTAAGAGTTTCTGCATTATATAGATATGATGACGAGCGTGTATATATAGGTACTAATACGGGAGTTTTTGCAATATCATTAAGCAATCCTAACTCGATTATTGAGTTTGACTTATTGGGTGAGTCAGGATTGCCTGAAGAGAAGAAGTCGGCGTTTTTCGTCACGTCTATATTGAAAGATAGCCAAGGGCGCTTGTGGGCTGGCTCAGAAACTGATTTGTTCTTGATTGATGAGTCAACGCACAGTTGGGAAAGAACAGTAATCGACGGGTCGGTCACAAAGTTATTTGAGGATAGTGAGCACAACATATGGTATACTTCCTACACAGGGCTTAAGCGTATACCTGCAGGAGCAGATCTGAGCGAGACAGTTACATACATGAAGGGAGATAATAAGGATTTGGAGGCCTTCACTTCTAATCACATTCTAACAATGGATGAATATGATAAAAAACTCTATTTCGGGACAGTCAATGGATTGTTCGTCTATGATATGGTTGAGCAAAAGTTTGAAAATTTCGAGGGTAATGGTCTCCAAAACGTTGTTAACAATCTAATTATATCTCCACAAGGTATTCTATGGATGAGTTCTACTTCAGGTATTATGAGATGTGATCTGAATACTGGTCTATCCAAGATGTACATGGAGCGAGATGGAATACAATTGAGTTCTATTCGATCTGATGCATACATGTTTGGTCCAGACAGTCAAATCTTTTTTGGATGCAATGGTGGATTCCTCAGTGTGAATGAATCCGACTGGAATCAGGAAACTACCTTGCCTGTGGTATATGTGACTGAAGTCATTGCGACCAATATTAACGGTATTGTCAAGAAGTATCGTACCCTTAAAGAAGAGTACATTGAATTAGCTCCTAACGATATTTCTGTTGAGTTTAAGTTCGCAAGTAACAATTACAGTCATCCCCAATATAACACATTTGCCTATCGATTAGATGGATTTCAAAGTGACGAGTGGAACTATACAACGGATGAAAAAGTAACTTTTACTAACCTCGATCATGGAGAGTACGATTTTCATATCAAAACTTCAGATAGCGATGGAAACTGGCGAGATGATTACCTGTCTATAAAAATGGTTGTTAAACCAAAATTAGTTGAAACTACTACATTTAAAGTACTTTCCTTCCTGGCCGCATTGGCACTGATGTACTTGATTGTCATGTTTTATGTCAGATCAACTCGCCGCCGTAATGCGATACTACAGGAATACAATAAAGCTCTGGAAGAAAGGGATGTCAATATGCAGAAACTCTTAAGCCAACTTGATAAATCTAACAAAGACTTAACCCGATCTAACAAAGAATTAGCGCAGTACGCATATATCACTTCACACGATCTTCAGGAGCCACTGAGAACCGTAGGTGCATTTGCTGGTCTGTTAAAAATAAAAACGGACAAAATCGATGACAAAGAGATCAAAGAGGTAACTTCTTTTATTCAAGAAGGTGTTTTAAGAATGTCATCTTTAATCAAGAGTTTATTAAATTATTCTCTCATAAGCAAGGATATAGACCACTTCGAAACCGTGGATTTGAACAGGTTAGTCGAAGGAAAAATCTTAGACCTCAAAGCATATATTGATGAGCGAAATGCTGAGGTTATCATGAGTCCACTGCCCTCCATACTTTGCCTCAAGGAGCAGATTGGTACAGTATTCTATAACCTCATCTTGAACGGAATAAAGTTCAATAAGAGTGATAAGCCTAGAGTGATGATTGATGTATCGGAGCAGGATGAATACTGGCAGTTCAATGTCTCAGATAATGGTATAGGAATACCTGAAGAATATCAGAAAAAAATATTTGAAATATTCACCCGTCTACACCTCAAGGAGGAATATGAAGGTACGGGCATTGGCCTTGCTATTTGTAATAAGATTATAGGCAATCATCAAGGTACGATCTCTCTCATCTCCTCACAGGATAAAGGCAGTCGCTTCTCATTTACGGTGAGCAAGCATTTGAGTTTAAGTCCGATAAAAATATCAGAGGGTTCTTAAGATTTGGGTGATTTCAGATGGTTCGGGTCTGTTGCGATAGTCATGATCCAAGAATGCATACTGGATCACTCCCGCTTTATCGATTAGGTATGTCGCCGCCAGAGGCAACTCATTGGACAAGTCACCATTGTGATCATTAAGTGCAAAGGCATTATTGTACATGCCTGCGACCTCATCATTAAGCTTGAATACAATGCCATATTCTTTAGCGACCTTATTCCCAATATCACTTAAGACCTCAAACTGCAACTCATTCTTTTCTTTAGTGGTCAAGGAATTGTCTGGCAACTCAGGAGTTATAGCAATCAGCTGGGCACCCAGAGATTGATAGTTAGCTAGCTCTTGTTGCAAAGCCTGTAGGGTCATGTTACAATAAGGACACCATCCTCCACGATACCAGTTGAGTATAACGGGTCCTTCCTTAAGAATATCGGATAAGGATACAAGCTTTGATTCCGCATTGTATAGATTAAAGTCGGGAGCAACATCGCCAACTTGTTTAGCCGATGTCGTAATACCGCTGACTCTCACCTCGTCGATTCCTTGACGATAGGCACGCTTCTTATTGTCATCTGCATTAAGTGCAAATGCGGCCTTTCTTTCTTCCAATTTGGTTTTAAGACTGTTGTTCATGAGGTCTATTTTTAGGTAGTTAGAGAGATAGGATCTCGCTCATCTCAATTAGATCAGCGTCAATAGTTTTCTTTTTAGTGATGGCATCCTCAAATGAGGTATAACTTATCTTGTTATCCACAAGCCCGAGAGCGACATTCGACTTGCCTTCCATAAGTGCTTTTACGGCACTATAGCCTAATCTACTTGATAAGACTCGATCAAACGCCGTTGGCGATCCACCACGCTGAAGGTGACCTATAATGGTAACCTTAGAATCGATATCATATTGCTCTTTCATCTTCTCAGCGATAGTCATGGCATCACCGTTTGTATTGCCTTCGGCGACAACGACTAAGTTGAACAACTTATTACGCTTAGCAGACTTCTTTAAGAGTTGCACTAGGTGATCTAGGGGATTGTCAACTTCAGGCAGAAATATATATCGAGCTCCGGTACCAATTCCGGTATTGAGGGCTATGTATCCTGCGTGTCTACCCATCACCTCTACAAAGAATAGTCTATTGTGCGAATCTGCGGTATCTCGGATCTTGTCCATTGCTTCTACGGCGGTGTTAATCGCAGTATCATATCCGATTGTAAAGTCGGTCCCATAAATATCGTTGTCTATTGTACCGGGCAATCCTACAAATGGGATATCATAAGACTCCGTGAATATCTTGGCGCCAGTATAGGTTCCATCACCTCCAATAGCTACGCAAGCATCGATGTCCTCGACCATCAGAGATTCATAGGCTTGAGCTCTACCTTCTTCAGTCTTAAATTCCATAGATCTGGCCGTCTTGAGGAATGTTCCACCATATTGGATGATGTTGGCGACATCGCCTTTCTCAAGTCTTTTGATCTTACCCTTAATCATGCCATCATATCCTCCACGGATACCGTAGACATGTAGGTCATAATATACCGCTGTTCTGACGACAGCCCTGACAGCGGCATTCATACCAGGAGCATCTCCTCCAGAAGTGAATACGGCAATTCTTTTAATCTCTTTACCCATTGCTATGATAATTTAATAGCCCTTCGATAGCACTCGCTTGAAACGACCCTGCGAGTATATTGTTTTTCTTCAAGAGTTCTTTAAGATGACCCTGAAAATGATAGCCTACCGAACCAACAAAATGAACAGGCCTTTGATGTTTTTCATACAGTGGTTTGATCAGATGGTGATACATATTGTCAAAACTATCAGACATGATTTCGTGCCTTGTCTCCTCATTCATTTTCTGGACTTGTACGCATTGCTGCGCCATATACCTACGGACATTACCGATCGTGTATAGATGCGTTATAAGCTCTTGAGGGGTTAAATTGATAGCTTTCTGTATCAGCGTCTGTTCTGATGAGCTCAAGCGTTGACGTATATAAAGTCTCATCAGACGACGTCCGAGGTCATAGCCACTGCCCTCATCGCCGATCAAGTATCCTCCGCTGGCAATCTTGTCTATGAGCTGTTGCCCATCATAATAACCTGATATGCTCCCTGTACCACAGATCACAATAATTCCAGGCTCATCCTGACAACATGATACTGCTGACCCTATGACATCATCTTTAACAACTATCTGAGACTCCGAAATGCCGAAGTTGTTAGCATATTCGTACCTGAGTCCGCTATTGATGGAGTCATTGATGCATCCTGAACCATAGTGAAAGATGGATTGTATGTCATCATCCAAGTAATGGCCTATGATCTCGTGCAATGCTACTTTATAATTTGGATCAGTTATCGGATTGATGCCTGCTGTTTGAGTACGTTTTACGATTTTACCACTCCTATCAAGGAAGGCGCTTTGGCTACGTGTAGATCCTGCTTCTATGATGAGCTTCATAATAGGTAAAGTTCATCAGATTTTGTGAATTAGCGCTAGACATGGATTAATTTGATCTGATCAATATTCTTTTTACTTCACAGCTCTTCAAAAAATAGTATTGATATAAATTATCTATCCTTCTCTTTTTATATTACTTCTTTGCTCGTACGATACCAGGTGTTTTTGTCTCTTGATCATTTTGCCGATCCGGATGCAGGCGATGATTAAATTGTTTGAGTCCCTCCATGGTCTCAGGTTGATGTATGGAGTCCAGAAACTTCTCCGCCTCTATCCTTAGTCCCTCATCAAGGGGTTCGCCAAATCCCCTTACCGCAGCTTCTTTATCAGTGCGGATAGCAGGCTGGGGTAGGGTGCAGATAAACTGTGCTAACTCTATAGCACGATTTAATGAAGTTCCTTTTGGAACCACTTCATTAGCTAATCCAATTCTATAAGCTTCGTGGGCATCGATCACCTTGCCAGTTATGATGAGTTCCATGGCTCTACCCATGCCTACGATACGTGGCAGGCGCTGGGTACCACCATCCGCCAGCCCTATGTTCCATCTACGGCATGTGACGCCAAATGAAGCATGTTCCTCTGCTATACGCATGTCTGCATAGCAGGCCCACTCTAGACCTCCAGCATAGGCTACACCGTTGACGGCCGCAATTATTGGCTTGTATATATCTGTCCAGCGGGTTGGACCGAGTATGCCGTCAGCATTACCTCGACGGTGTTCTATTTTTTCAGCATCTGAATAATCGACTAGTTCCCCGTTGAGGCCAGCTTTGAGATCTCCACCACTACAAAATGCTCGATCTCCAGCACCAGTGATGATAGCGACTTTTAGTTTGTCATTGGTTTTAAAGTCCCGCCAAGCTCTGATGAGCTCGTCATGTGTATTTGGACCTACACAATTCATGACCTCGGGCCTGTTAAAGGTGATGATCGCTATGTCATCGATGATCTTATATTCTATCTCTTTAAACTCCATGCTCAGATAAGTTTAACATGTTAGTGATTTCTTAAATGTAGGAGAACCGATTGAAAACAGTCCCGAAATATGTCAAGAACTTTCCAAAGATCTGATGCCGCTCAGTTTTTAGTGGACATTTGATAATCGATGATGCTAAATTGGTGGTTTCATCTAATTAATCGGCTAAAGCTAATGTGATCAGATCGATATTCTTATCTTTTGCTATTTATTGGTCAAGTATTCATCCTGGAAGTTATGATTCGCTTATTATTCTCACTTATTATTTTCGCTATTCTTATATCTAGTTGTAAAACAGATCAAGAACCTGCCCGAGAAGTTCTCCAATATACTATTGATCAGTTTATGGATAATGAGTCTGTCTTTGGCAGTTCATTTTCGCACGACGAAACTAAACTGTTAATCGGCAGTAATAAATCCGGTATTATCAATGCGTATACCGTTGATTTAGCTTCGGGAGAAACCAGTCAGTTGACAGATTCTGAGGATAAGGCCATCAGACCGGTTACCTTTTTTCCTGATGATGATCGCATCCTGTATATGAGCGATAACAATGGCGACGAGATAGATCATATCTTTCTAAGAGAACTCGATGGCAGTTCACAAGATCTCACTCCAGCTGTAGGTGCTAAGGCTTCCTTTGGCGGATGGGCAGCTGACTACAACAGTTTTTATTACTTGACTAATCAGCGTAATCCACAATTCTTTGATATGTACGAGATGAACATCGATGATTTTAGTTCTAAGATGATCTATCTCAATGAAGACGGTAAAGACGTTGGGGGTATGTCGAGAGATAAGAATTATATGGCCTTGACTAAATCCGTAAATACTAATGATAACAACCTCTACTTGCTTAACACTCAGACAGGCGAAGAAATACAGATCAATGAGGGCTTAGCTGGACATAGCGTTGCCGACTTCAGTATCGATAATAATACGATGTACTATACCAGCGATGAGAGTGGGGAGTTTAAAAATCTCGTTGCTTATAATATGACCACCGGAGAGAAGTCCAAAGTATTAGAGAAATCGTGGGATATCGTATACACCTATTTTTCTGAATCTGGTAGATATCGGATCACGGGCATCAATGCTGATGGTAAAACCGACGTTGAGATATTGGACCAAGAGAATGGAAGGCTGATGCCTTCCCCAGATCTCGGAGACAAGGAGATAACATCGATTAATATATCAAAGTCTGAATCTAAAATGGCGCTGTACGCTGGAGGCTCCGATGCTCCAAGCGATCTATACATGTATGACTTAGAAAGCGGTGAGATAGAGCAACTAACTAATACCCTTAATAGTGAGATCAACGGATCAGACTTGGTTAAAGGGGAGACTGTTAGATATAAGTCTTTTGATGGTCTGGACATCCCTGCGATACTCTATAGACCGCATCATGCCAGTGTTACTAACAAGGTTCCAGCTATTGTGCAGGTTCATGGTGGCCCAGGAGGCCAGAGCAGACTTAACTACTCATCACTTTATCAGTATCTCGTCAACCACGGTTATGCAGTACTGAGGGTAAACAATAGAGGAAGTAGTGGATATGGAAAAACATTCTATAAGATGGATGATCAGAAGCATGGCGATGTAGATCTCAAGGATGTGATTGAAGGCAAGAACTATCTTGCCGGATTAGACTTTGTTGACCCGGATAAGATTGGAATCCTCGGGGGTTCTTATGGCGGATATATGACTATGCGAGCGATGACTCACGCACCCGATGAATTTAAAGTAGGCGTAAACATTTTTGGCGTGACTAACTGGCTACGGACCTTAAAGAGTATTCCACCTTGGTGGGGTTCCTTTAAAGATGCTTTATACTTAGAGATGGGCGATCCTAATACTGCTGATTCAACACGACTTTATAATATCTCCCCATTATTTCATGCCGATCAAGTCAAAAATCCTGTAATCGTGCTTCAGGGAGCTCAAGATCCAAGGGTGCTTCAAGTTGAGTCCGACGAAATGGTTGAAGGCATGAAAGCCAATGGCGTGCCTGTAGAGTATGTCCTCTTTCCAGATGAGGGGCATGGATTCCGTAAGACAGAAAATCAGATAGAAGGGTGGAGTAAGATCATGGCCTTTCTGGATACACATCTCAAGCAAGAGAAGTTGTTAGATTAAGGCATAGTTCTCACAAATGATGATTCGTTTTTATGATTGACGGTGTCACTTATGGACTTCGGTTTCCTAGCTATTGGATGCTGCACATATTCCTTCAAATGTTTTGCCATGTGGTATGGCCTTCTCTGCTTCGTCAACTTGGACGAATACGATCTTATCAATGGATAAGATCTCTTTCTTGCTAAAGATATTCCTCACCAGACAGGCAAAGGTAATTGACGTAGTCCCAACAGATAGTAGCTCCAATCCTATTTCGATGACCTCTCCCTGCTTAGCAGAACTGATGAAGTCGATCTCAGAAACGTATTTTGTCACCACTCTCTGAGTATCTAAATTACTCATTGCATAGATGCCCGCTTCTTCATCTATCCATCTCAGTAGTGCACCACCAAATAATGTATTATTAGCATTCAGGTCACCAGGTTTAATGAGCTTGCGACTGTAGAACTTCATAACGTAGAGATTGAGGTTTAAAGTAAATGAACTGTTGCAATATCTTAAGTCTAATGATCGGCAGTTTGTTTTGAAAGCTGTCACACTTAATCTTGCTGCGACATAATATTCGATCCACTGTCAATGGAATTTAGCTATGATCCTGTTAAATGAGGCTCACAATACTTAACGATATCATAAATCATCTCGCAGATTATTTGGGTTTAATAACTTAGAAAATAATCATCAAATAGAGTTCTTATAGCTATACGATATCCCAGGTTAGTTCATAAATTTTTTAAAAAGAAAAACACTTAACTATGAAAAAATTGACGTTCTTTTTAATCCTTGCTGCATCATTAATGAGCTGCGTTTATTCTCGAGTTGTTCCCTTAGAAAACAAAACTTACCCTTCTATTGGCGTTGATGAAGTGAAGATTTTTGTGGACGAAGAAGACTTGCCTATAGAGTTTGAAAAGGTGGCCATAATTACCGCTGATCTCAGTTCAGGTTCAGATAAGGTCAAATTGGAACAGCGTTAGAAAGAAAAGCGCTAAGATCGGTTGTAACGGGGTTTATCAAAAATTTGAACAGCGAGCTTCGGCAGGTGAGAGAATAGCGGGGGCGGTGTTGGGGCATACAGCCTTAGATAAGGCTGAGTTCATTGCCATACGCTATTAACTGATCTCATCGGTCGGCTAATATGGAATATGATTGACGCAATACCATAAGAATGATTTTTGATTAGTTGGTTTTGGAGTTGGTCCATTTTAATGTGCAGAAAAAGATCGCAGTATTTTAAGGTTAGGTTTGAACGGATTTTTAAATCAAGCTGAATATTCTAATGATTATATTAGGGCGACAATATCGACCCTGTGCACAATACAGAAAACCAAAATAAACAAGACCTATCGGCATGGTTGGATAAGATTCAGATCGAAAGCTGGCAGTTAGAATTAATACTTTCAGGTTTTGTCATTTTTCTATTGCTTGCAGGATTGGAGCCTTACCATGCACTCCATGATGATATTGTTGATTTAGGAAGGCAGAGTTTTGCGCTGACCATTATAGAGCTGCCATATCATGTTTTCCGAGCGGCATACTATACGCTTATAGCTGCTATCATATTGCATGTATTCCTTCGTGGGCTATGGATTAGTACGATAGGCTTGAGAAGTGTTTCGGGAGATATAGAGTGGCAAAAACTGAAGTTTTCCAAAA
>CAZAXY010000112.1:0-10980 GCA_964489125.1 uncultured Saprospiraceae bacterium | reverse complement strand
TCGGTGCTATCGGATTGAGATATGTCTCTGGTGACATTGATTTTGACACCTTAAACTATTCAGATCGATTTAAGAACTATTACAAAAGTCGGATAGGGAGTTTTGATGAGTATATTGAGCGCATTGAGCGCTTAAGCAGTGTGATTTTCTCATTTACATTCCTGCTCTTTTTTATGCTCCTCTCCTTCATAGTCTTCAACATTCTCTTTGCATTAATTGTAGCTGTTCTACATAAATTTATAGGTTCAGAACAAATTGAAAGTATAGTAGGGTACTTTGGATTATTCTATTATGGTCTAGGCTTAATTGTGCTCATTGATTTTTTTACACTTGGCGCATTTAAAAAGATAAAAGAAAATACAGTATCAACTACTTACTTCTGGATTTATCGCTTCTTTTCAACTGTCTCATTGTCATTCTTCTATCGTCCACTTCTCCTTAATTTCATCGATAATACATATACGAGAAAGCTGTTCTTCTTAGCGATACCTTATGGTCTTGCTCTCCTTGCGCTGAGTGGAATTTTCTTAGAGAATTTTGCATATTTTCCTTCATTTGAGACTGATGCCCGCTATTCCAATCGCATACATAGTCAGTCGATTCACTATATCTACTATGATGATGAACGAGAAGCTTATTACAACACTTTTAGAAGGGACGGCGATCGAATAAATAAGCGAGTCATTAATAACGCCTCATTACCCTCTTACGAAATATCAGATAATGAGTTAAAGCTATTCTTAAGATACACGAGCAAAGATGACGAGCAACTGAAAGAGCAGCACCCAGAGTTGTATCCCTTTAGGAAACGAGGCCTGCGGCATGGTATATTCTTTTCTAATCGCCAAAAAGATGAAGCTAACAAATTAGATTCCTTGGAGGTCGTAGAAACCAGAATAGCCAGGAGCATCATTAAAACTGGTATAATTCCTGAGGGCGCAGATTCTTCTTTGGTTCAAAAGTTCAAAAATTACCCAAAAGAAAACTACGATCAAGCATTGGAAGAAATAGACTCTGACTATTCAGATCAGAGATGGGCATATGAAGAAGAGCGAATAAGTAAGATAAAAGAAGGCTTAAAAAATCTTTATTCTGTTAAATTAGATGATGTAGAGATCAAAAGTGACCTAGAATGCGAATATTATATACATCCTAATTTGAGAGAGCGAGGATTGCTCTGTTATTATCCGATTGACAGTCTCAGCAGAGGAAAACACATATTAAAGATTAATAAAGAGGATACTCGATCGCTTAGAGTACCCTTTAGGAAAATAAAATAACTATTACTATGAAGAATGCATTGAAACTTGGACTTGTAATGGCGGCGATATCAACTGTCATCAGTTTGTTGATTTATCTAATCGATTATTCGATTTTATTTGATTGGAAATTTGCGCTTATCATGTTTGTCGTTAATTTCATCCTTGCCGTAGCACTTGGGCGTAAGTTTCTTCGACCAAAAGATTATGTTGGTTTATCCTATGGTGAAGCTCTTAAATATCTATTTGTAGCATTTATCATATCCAGTTTAGTTGGGAGTGTCTTCCAAGTTGCGATTTATGGCAACAATGCGGAGTTCAAGCAAGATTTTATTCAGTATTCAAAAGATGCCTCAATATCAGCACTTAAGTGGGGTATGAATCTAGCTGGACAGAGCGAAGCTGAAATCGAAATGGCTGTTGACAAGATGAAAGATGATATGGAATCTGGTGAGGTTCCTGAGGCAACATTTCCATATGAATGGTCTAATTTACCTATGTTGCTTTTTGCGAGTTTATTTGGTGCGCTAATTATCTCGCTAATCGTAGCCATATTTGTTAAGCAGAAGGGTTAAAGTCTTCTACTTACTCATCCTTATATATACCTATATATCGTTCTCCCGGCTTGGCGTATCCTCGATACATGCCAGCCGAGTTGAATGGTAAGGACACATTGCCATAACGATCAACAGAGATTAAGCCGCCGCTACCGCCAGCGTCTACAAGAGTTTTGTTGACAACATGATTGCCAGCTGTTTCGAGCGACTCATTTAGATATAACATACGTGCATGTACGTCATGGGCTACGGCGTATCTGATGAAGTACTCCCCGTGTCCAGTACAACTGATGCCAACTGTTTCATTATCGGCGTAGGTGCCCGCGCCGATAATCGGCACATCACCAAATCGATTAAACCGCTTATTAGTCATTCCGCCCGTGCTGGTGCCGGCAACTATGTCGCCCTTTCCATCTAGTGCTACACATCCTACGGTGCCGTGCTTCTTATCATCTGGCATAACTGATTCTGACAGCTCTGCACCTTTCTCCTCTGCCAACACTCGCTGGAGAGAATTCCATCGTGACTCCGTATAGAAATACTTTGGATCTACTGTCTCTATACCTTGCTGACGACTGAACTCTTCCGCCCCAGCACCTGTCAGTAGGACATGTTCTGACTTTTGCATTACAGCAATAGCGGCCGTGATGGGATGTTTGATGGTACTCAATCCACCTACTGCCCCTGCATTTTTGTCAGAGCCTCGCATGATACTAGCATCCATCTCATTTGTACCATCATGAGTGAATACGGCACCTTTACCGGCATTGAAATATGGAGAATCCTCAAGTACGTGGATTGTTTTTTCAACTGCTTCAAGGGATGTGCCCCCGTTTTTCAATATTGTCTCTCCTATATCTAATGCGGCACTAAGTGCCGCTCTGATGCCTTCTTCGCGCTCAGGCGTCATATTTTTCTTGAGTATGGTGCCCGCACCACCATGGATAGCGATGGCATAATCGGCACGTTCTTGCATACTTTCATTTTTTTGATCCGATAGATTCTTATTGACATCCGTATTACAAGACCATATAAGAAGCAAACTCAACATAATTAGTCCGAGTATTCTTGATACACCCATATTCATATCTCTTTTACATTTGTAACTAAATTACTCAAAGCGCTCCTTCTTGTCTAATTATGTGATACATATTGGCGGCCCAACTGCAAGCGGCAAGACATCTCTTGCGGTAGAATTGGCCAAGCATTATACCTGCGAAGTTATATCTGCAGATAGTCGCCAGTTCTATCGAGAGATATCCATAGGTACGGCCAAACCTAATGAGAACGAATTACAAGGCGTTAAACACCATTTTATTGACTCACTGAGTATACATGATGTATACAGTGCTGGACATTTTGAAAGAGATGCTATAGCCCTCATATCAAAGCTTCATCTATCTTACAATGTGGTCATAGTAGTGGGTGGCACAGGATTATATCACCGCGCAATATATGAAGGCTTAGATCACTACCCCACTGTTGATAGGAGCGCAGTGCAACAATACACCCAGCAATTAGATAATGAGGGAATCACCTCACTACAAGAAGAACTTAAAGCACGAGATCCAAAGTACGCTGCTCATGTTGACCTCAACAATAGTCATCGATTGATCCGAGCGCTTTCGGTTATTGAGACGTCAGGCAAGACCTTTAGTTCTTTTCATACAGATAGTTCTACAAGTAGAAATTTTACATCTATCAAGTTTGCAGTCGAAAGAGATCGTCAGCAGCTCTACGACCATATTAATAGAAGAGTTGACCTGATGATGGCAGAGGGCTTATTGGAGGAAGCTAAACAGCAATATGTCAATAGGCAATTGAACAGTCTTAAAACCGTCGGATATAAAGAATTATTCGACCATTTTGACGGCACATATGATCTTAACACGGCTATTGACAAAATCAAACAGCATACACGCAATTATGCCAAAAGGCAGATTACATGGTATAAAAATCAAGGCAATTGGATAAAAATTGCTGGATTAGACGACGCAATTGAAAAAATAGATGGCATAATCGAAAATAATTAGACGCATCTATCATCCCATCATAATTTCGATCAATAAGAGCTGCGAACAAAATATGACTGATCAAAAGATACCAGCAAAATATAATTTCGGCATTGGCAGAAATTCTAATGGCGCTCCGCGAAGATCCCCAAACCTAAGAGACTCCGACACCGGATAAAGTCATGCATACTGAACCGACAAAACCTTTACTTTCATTATTTTGCGAGTTCAAAATCATGAACAATGGGTAAAAAAATTGCAATCAACGGCTTTGGAAGAATTGGCCGACTTACATTTAGAAATCTCCTTAAAAAAGGTAATATAGAAGTTGTTGCCATCAATGACTTAACTGACAATGCAACTCTTGCACATCTACTCAAATTTGATAGTGCACATGGCAAATTTGATGGAACTGTTGAAGCAAAAGATGACGCACTCGTTGTTAATGGTAAGACTATCAAGGCATTCTCAGAGCGTGATCCATCTAAACTGCCTTGGGGTGACTTAAGTGTTGATGTAGTTATTGAGTGTACCGGCCATTTTAGAACCAAGGAAAAAGCTGGAATGCACCTTGCCGCTGGGGCTAAAGACGTAGTAATGTCTGCGCCAGCAAAGAGTGATGGTGTACAGACTATCGTACTCGGCGTAAACGATGATGAGTTGGACAGAAGAAAAAATGTATTCTCCAACGCATCATGCACAACAAACTGCCTTGCTCCGCTCATGAAAATAATGGAGGAAGAATATGGTGTGATCTATGGAGCTATGACGACAACTCATGCCTATACAGCCGATCAACGTATCCAAGATGCCCCACATAGTGATTTGCGCAGAGCTCGTGCTGCGGCATATAATATTGTACCTACAAGTACTGGTGCCGCCAAGGCTGTAGGAAAGGTTCTACCGTCTGTGGATGGCAAGCTATTTGCTATAGCGGTAAGAGTTCCTGTCATCACAGGTTCTATGGTAGAGTTGAATGTAAGACTCTCTAAGAAGGCTACTAAGGAAGAGATCAACGCCACCTTTAAGAAGTATGCTGAAGGTACAATGAAAGGTGTACTTGAGTATTCAACTGATCCCTTAGTCTCAAGTGATATTGTTGGCAATAAGCACTCGTCAATATTCGATTCATTAATGACTGATATTAATGAGGATATGGTAAAAGTTGTAAGCTGGTACGATAATGAGGCTGGTTACTCTGCGAGATTAGCGGACCTAGCTACCTTGATCGCTAACGGTTAATCTTATGATAGAATCTGTAGCGGGTAAGAAAGTCTTATGTCGTGTGGACTTTAATGTCCCACTTGATAAGGAGTATAACATCACTGATAACACAAGGATTGTACGTGCGCTTCCAACAATTAACAAATTGTTGGATGGTGGCGCAGCTGTTATCCTGATGTCCCATCTTGGGCGTCCACAGAAGAAACTCAAGGATGACGGCAGTATCGATGTTGACAAGTTTACGCTGCGCCACGTGGCACCAGAGTTATCTACTCTCCTTAATCGATCTGTTAGATTTTGTGATGATTGCATTGGAGTTGAGGCCGAAAAGTTGGCTGCAAACCTAAATTCTGGAGAAGTACTCTTGCTTGAAAACACTCGGTTTCATAAAGGAGAAGCAAAGGGAGATTCTGATTTGGCTGAGTCCATGTCCAAGCTTGGCGATATCTATGTAAATGATGCCTTTGGCACAGCACATAGAACACATGCATCAACTGCCGTGGTTGCTCAATTCTTCTCATCAGCTAACAAGTCATTCGGACTCCTCATGGAGTCGGAAATCGAAAATGCCAATAAGGTTCTTAATGCTCCTAATAAACCTCTGGTAGCTATCACTGGAGGAGCGAAGGTATCTGATAAGCTACTTCTACTTGAGCGACTCATAGACTTTGCGGATACCGTCATCATAGGTGGAGGCATGGCTTATACTTTCTTCAAAGCGCAAGGTGGCCAGATCGGTAACTCAATCTGTGAAGATGACAAGCTTGATCTGGCACTAGATCTTATGAAGCAAGCCAAGGAGAAAAACACAAAGCTCCTGCTACCAGCAGATAATGTAGTTGCTGATGCCTTTAGTCCGAGGGCGAATAGCCAGGTGGTAGATAGCATGAATATCCCATCTGATTGGGAAGGTCTTGATATTGGTCCTAAGTCTATAGAGACATTCATCGCAGCGATTGCTGACGCCAAGACAATCATTTGGAATGGTCCAATGGGTGTATTTGAATTTGACAAGTTTGCAGTAGGAACAAATGCCATTGCAAACGCTGTAGCAGAAGCCACTAAGAATGGTGCATTTTCATTAATAGGTGGTGGCGACTCCGTCGCCGCAATAAAGAAAAATGGGCTCGACAGTGAGGTCAGTTTTGTTTCAACTGGTGGTGGCGCTATGCTCGAGTACCTTGAAGGGAAAGAGCTCCCTGGCATCAAAGGAATACGTCAATAGAATAAAGTATCAACTATGTTGTTAGAAGAATTAAATTCATATCGAGTATATGGACGATTCTTCTAACAGTTGCTTGATCATAACTGGTATGCACCGCTCTAATACCAGCTTCCTCGCTAAATCATTTAATGATATAGGCCTGCACCTTGGCAAAGAACTGATTCCTGCAGATCAATTCAATCAACAAGGACATTTTGAAGATCAAGAATTTGTAAGCTTCCATGATAGCCTTATCAATAAATACAAGCTCAGCTCTTGGTATTCAGTAATAGACTACAAGAAGTGTCACTCTCTCAAATTGCAATCCGAGGATGCAGATATAGCTAAAAACATTATTTATTCTCGATGGGTCGATCGTAATTTATTTGGTTGGAAGGATCCACGCACTTGTCACTTCCTCCCCTTTTGGAAAGAACTCATTCCACAAGCCAAATTCATTTTTATTGTGAGAGATCCGGAATCTTCGGTAAGCTCCTTGCTCCGTAGGTATAAAACAAACAAGGGAGATTCTTACAGACCTGATTTATGGTATCGTTATCATCGTTTTTGGCAGGTAGTTAATCAGCAGATTATTGATTTCCTAGGTCAGCACCGAGATGACTGCCACCTAATCTTCACACCAGAAAACATAACTAATGAAGAGTCTAACTTAGTAAATGACAAACTCAATGATTGGCAGATAGCACTCAATCCAATTAATCTCACCCAAGGTTATAGAAGTGACTTAATCTCTTCAAAAAATACAAGTTCGAGGATTAATAATTCCTCAATGAAAATATATAATCGACTGATTGAAATCAAACAGCGTGGTTAATCCAATGTCTGGATTAAAAATATAAGGCTTAAGATTGAGGTGGCTTGCCCTACGCTCTCCCGGAGCACTTGGGTCCAATTAACATCTCGATCCTCTGACTTACCATAGAGATCTACTGGTTGTCGACCAACATTAATTACTGAGCCCTGCAACACCTCAGGATGTCGTTTTATAAAAGGAAATTTACGCTCTGTTGTCTTCACCTCTCCATTGGGATAAGTGACCCAAATTTTATCTCTCCTGGCATTTTCTGCGAACCCTCCGGCGTATTCGTTGATGTAAAATAGAGCGGTCTTACCTTTGTGAAAAGGCACTCTAATGGTGTTATCCTCGCCAACAATTTCTTTGTTCTGTGCTTCCTGGATATTGGTCGCACCTGCAATTGTAACATAGTCCCTCCTCTTGGGAAGGATGATAACATCGCCATCCTTGAGCGTATAATTATAGCGCGAATTGTAATCAATTAAAATTTCTTCCAAGCGCATGACTATGAAGCCTAGACTATCTTCGGAGCGATAGAGTGTGGCGCCCGCAGGAAATGCTTCTTCGGTTAATCCGCCTGCTCTTTTTATTATATCATAAACCGTCTCATTATCCTGAATCAAGCTATACTCTCCCGGTAGTATGACTTCTCCATTCACCTGTACATTTTGTTGTAGCTCAAACTCCGGAACAAAACGGACAAAGATGTTGTCATAAGGCTGTAACTCAAATATGCCTTCTCGATTTCCAAAGTCGGTTAACTGATCTCTATCAAGGGTGACTGTCTTGACTATAGTTTGAGTTCTTTGATTGTCTTCTATTATTACTCGTGATACTTCTATAGCATTAGTTGCTGAGGATCTTCTAAATCCGCCAGCTAGGACAATCGCATCCCTCAAGCTCATACCATCGCCGTAAGCAAACTCACCAGGATTATTTACTGCACCCGATATCTTTACATTGATTTCATCGTAAAAGCTATTCTTGGAATATACAAATATGGAATCAAATGGCTCTAAAATAATATTGTCGGCGCTTCGCTCATCATTCATGAGATTCTCCAGATCTAAGCCAATAATTTCGTAATCGCCGGGATTGAGCGGATCAAGTCTATGCAAATGTGCAAAAGTGTCGGCGTCTCTTCTTAGGCCTCCAGCCAACAGGATTACGTCACTAGCCTTGAGGCCACCATTGACATCATAGGATATCTGTTCTTCATTACGCACTGCTCCAGCAATTGAGACATACTGCTCATCCGTGAATCGCTCTTTGGGCCATATGGTGAGCTCATCCTTATCCCTAAGCACGAAATTCACTAATGGATCCGTAGTTGCCAACACATCATCAAGGTTGAGAGGAATCATACTAATCTGTCCATCTGAATTAATTCTCCTCAGAAAAGCAAAATCTGTCTTGGAGGAAATCTTAAGTTGCCCTTGCTGTAACAGATCGGATATCTTCATATCAGATAATCGTTCATACACCCCAGGGTGTCGAACATCTCCGATTATACTGACAAAATTTTCTAACTCGGCAGATATTGAATCAACCGTAATCACATCACCTTGTATAAGCTCATAGGTTGATCTTGACTTGATCAAAGATGCATATGGGATGCTTTTAACTACTCTGCGCCCGTCTTCATATCTAAGCACCCTCATTGATGTCGTGTAAGCCACCTGATTGAGTCCTCCACCATATTTTATAAGATCAATGATCCCCTCCCCATCTAATAATTCATATTTATCTGGTCGATTAATCGCACCCTCTACTTCTACAGCAGCATTATATGATGGCACGAAGATGAGATCGCCATCTTCTAAGAAATAATCCCCTATACTCCCTGGATTGGCAAGCAGTTCATACAAATCGAACAAGGACTCAGAGCCATCTTTTTTTATCAACTTTATAGCTCGGACTGATGCTAGATCTGTAAGTCCACCAGCTTCTCCAAGTATATTGATAATACCATTGATCGCCGGAATGGTGTAGCTGCCATTGCGAGCCACTTCCCCGAATACCTGAATGGTCACACTTCTCACTGAACTGATATTCACACTAAACTGGCCATCATCGAATCGATAATAGCGTCGATAGTTTTTCTTTAGTTTTTCCTTTACTTCTGCAATAGTTAATCCACGAACCAGCACTTTAATCTTACCATCTCGTATCATGATGCTCCCGTCGGGTAAAACATCATGTATTACATCCAATTGGCTATTCCCGAAAATGGATATAGCTATTTCATCTCCTGTGCCAACCCTGTAGTAACTGGGTGGATTGTAACCTGTCTCTGGTATCTGTGTAAGCGTGCCACGATTTATAATCTGTTGCCCATATATTTCATATTCTTCAATTTCGATAGTATCTGAGACCAGTTCTAAATTCTCAAGGCTATCTATTAGCACTTGTTCTATGCCTATAGTATCTATTGAGTCTAATGAATTGATAAGGATATCCCCGTTCAACTCGTTGCTATATTCGATTTGTTCAATGGCTCGCTGTAGTTCACCCAGCTGAGAAGGTGTTAGAGACTGTAAATCATTAATGTCAATTCCTCTTTCGGCAAGTAACGCCTCTAACTCTTCATAGGATACTCCCCTGTTATCCAATTCTGACTGCAGCTGAACATCAATCGGCGTAATCTGAGCCGATAGCTCCAGACCTAGTAACAAAACTAATATTGCAATGACTATTCTGACCACCTGAATTAAAGACTGTATTGTGTTTTATAGTAATCCTTATATGCGCCGCTGGTAACACTATCCATCCATTCCTGTTGGCCCCAATACCAATCGATTGTAGCCTTCATACCTTCTTCAACAGTTACTGAAGGTTCCCAGCCCAAATTTGAAGTCAACTTAGTATTGTCGATTGCATAGCGATGATCGTGGCCCGGTCTGTCCTTCACAAAAGTGATGAGTTTTCGAGACGTCCCCTTGGTTCGTTGCATTTTATCGTCCATGAGATCGCATAACAATTCGACGAGCTCAATATTTTGTAATTCATTATTACCACCTATGTTATAAGTCTCATTGCGCATTCCATTATGAAATATGGTGTCGATGGCTGTTGCATGATCTATCACGTACAACCAGTCTCGTATATTAGTGCCATCCCCATAAACTGGCAGAGGTTTGTTATTGCGAATGTTATTAATCATTAATGGGATCAATTTCTCTGGAAATTGATTTGGGCCATAATTATTAGAGCAGTTTGATATTTTAGTTTGCAGACCATAAGTATTGGCGTAGGCCCTTACGAAGTGATCTGAGCTCGCCTTAGACGCAGAATATGGAGATTGCGGATCATATGCCGTATTCTCATAAAAGTAGCCTTCGGCACCAAGACTTCCATAGACTTCATCCGTCGAAACATGATAGAAAACATGATTGTCATAAGACTCCTGCCAATGTGATTTAGCGGAATTTAGCAAATTAGCTGTTCCAAGAATATTTGTTTTTAAAAATGCCAACGGATCCGTAATCGATCTGTCCACATGCGACTCAGCAGCAAGATGAATAACATCTGTCACTTGAAAATCTCTGAATACGTTATCTATACCATCTTCGTTAAGGATATTTTCATGTACGAATGAATAGTTCTCTTTGTCTTCAATATCCCTAAGATTCTCGAGATTACCAGCATAGGTAAGTGCATCCAAATTTATGATCTTGTAGTTTGGATACCTATTCACAAATAATCGAATACAGTGCGATCCTATAAACCCTGCTCCTCCCGTAATTAAAATCGTCTTTGCAAATCCCATCTTGATTTATTCCAATGATGCAATTTACTCTATTTACTTTTATATAAGAAAAGTCCATTGCCCTATGAATGTTAATAACTTCTCAATCTATATTGCAGCAAGAGAGCAACTTATATATTGAAATCAAAGATAATTTAT
>CAZAXY010000111.1:4408-10998 GCA_964489125.1 uncultured Saprospiraceae bacterium | reverse complement strand
AGTGGAACGGCAACGTTTAATGATGACTTGAGCAATCTGTATCAGCGTGATTATGTATATGATCGCGCTTCCTTGACCTGGCACCTCAATGCTGAAAAAACCAGCCTCAGTCTCGAAGGCTCCTTTCAGAACTCTATCCTCCAAGGAGACATCCTCTCTCAGGACCTTGGAATCATCACGAGCATAGATAACCGTGTCTTCAGATTTCTCCCAAGGATTAACCTCAGGCACGAGCTTGGCCAGTCGCAAAATATTAGAGTCCGCTACTCAACTAGCGTCAACGAGCCTTCCATCCAGCAATTACAACCTGTACCAGACAACTCGGACCCGATCAACGTATTCGCCGGTAATCCCGACTTGATACCGGAGTATAGACATACACTTAGAGTGAATTATGTGAATTTTGATCAATTCTCCTTCAGGTCATTTTTCGCATTTATCAATGCCAGATATACTCGTAATAACATCACCAATCAGACGGTGATCGATGAGAACTTCACACAGTTTACACAGCCCGTCAATGTTGACTACGACTTTAATATCTCCGGAAACCTAAATTTCAGCACCCCACTGAAGCTATTCAGGACCAGACTAAATATAGGGTCTCGCTTGGCTTATAACAACAGTCTTGTGTTCATCAATGGCATCGAAAACATCAGGAATCGATGGACGCCAAGCGTCAATGCGCGTATCGAAAATCGCACCAAGAAGAAAATCGACTGGGAGGTTGGCGGCAGATACTCCTTTAATGTGACGAACTACAACTTGAGTGAGCGAGATCAGTCATTCTCTAATCAGAGTGTGTTCACCGATATCACTTATAATATCAAGAAGTCATTTGCCATCAATACTGCCCTCGATGTAAACTTCTACTCCGAGGAGCAATTTGGAGAAGCGACAACCGTACCTGTGTGGAAAGCGAGTGTTTCGAAGTACTTGTTGAAAAATCAAAAACTGGAGATCAAGCTATCGGTATTTGACATCCTGAATCAGAATGTGGGCATCTCTCGTTCTAATGGCCTGAACTTCATCGAAAACAGTGAGATCATATCGCTCGGTAGGTATGGACTGCTATCTGTGATTTATGCCATTAGGGCTAATAATGGTCAGCAAGGTGGTGGCAGAGGTGGACGAGGGGGTACTAGATTTATTCGTGGGTGATGGTATAGGACAATGGGTTGAAACCCATTGGGTAGTGGTTAAAATCAATTTAATTTACTCATTGGGAGAGGTTGAAACCCGTTGGGTTCTATTCTGATATACTGATTACAAAGAAGTCGAATTGGTGTCGCTGTCCGCCTGGAGCAAAGCTTTCATTCAGGAGGTAGCTATATCGGACGCCAAAGTCGATCTCTAAGAGCCTCAGGGCTCTAATATCAAATCCCAGTTCAAAGCCTACTGAGTTCAAATTATCAACACCATTGTTAAATGGAAAGGTATCGGTTTCTACCCTTGCGTAATCATAAAAGGCATTACCCTTAACACGAGTAATGAATGCGAGGCCTCCAATCGGCACATCGGGATACCATATCGGAAAGCTATAATTAAACCCAATCTTGAAGTAGTTATCTCGGCGCAGACTAAAGTTGTAGCCCCGTGGATAGACAAACAAATCTGAAAAGCGATAGCTTGAAGCTATGGACTCATTCATATAGGCAGTGGTGATAAAGAAATTATGATTGCGTGTGAGTCCCGGTAAAAACAAGTCACTTCGGATCAGCAGATTGTCTCCGCCTAAGACAGCGTCGCTCAAGTTGTTGCGATGCCTGATGTCAAGTGTAAATCCTAAGCGAGTATTCAAATTTTGGATAGCCTGAAACTTACGCAGCTGCAATATAAATCGAGTTTGAATGACGTGGAGATTATCATTTCCTAAGGGGGTGCTAAATATCTCTTCTACCTGATTAGTCAGATTCACTGGAAAAGCAATCGTATCAGACCTAAGAATCTCAGGAGCAAACTCATCATCAACAGATGTTTTGACATTTTGGTATTGGACACTCAGTAACATGAGATTGGACATCTGTCCTCGTGAGAAGGTATAAGGAAGCGTGACTCCTGCTGATAGTCTTCTTTCACTCCATTCGTTGACATATATCTGTTGAGTGAAGGAAGTATCAGTTTGTGAAGTGAAGTCGAAGAACAAGGCGTTCCTATTTATATTAAATACGCTCAGATCAATAATTGGGTAGAGTTCCGCATAGCGTAAGCTCGCACCATATCTAAATTCATCTTCATTGTAGTTATAAGCACCGCTAAGTCGGCCTGATAATGTCCCGAAGGTGTTATCACTCAATAACGATAAACTCACCTCTGGATCGGTCCATTGTGGTAAAATGCTATGCGGGTTTAGCAGACCTGAGAATCTGTTAAATTTAGTGACCTCAGACTCTGGCAAATCAGGAATTTCTGTAAGCACCAAGCGCTCTTCTTGCGCTCGATTGTTGTGATAATAGAGTCTCGGAGCTATCCCTTGGCTCTTGCTCTTGGTCTCTCTGGCTTCCTTGATATCCTCATACATTAAGTTATATCCTTGTGAGGAAAACTCACTATATAACAATTGACTACCGTCTTGTGATACTGCCGGCTGAAATGCCCCAATGATCGACTCTGTCATCAATTGCTCATTGCCGTCGTCTATAGATACTCTTACAATCTGGCTGACCTCATTCACACTTTGGGCATAGTAGATGTAGTTCTCGCTAAGCTTCAGATGTGCGATGTGATCATAGGTATACGCTAATAGCGTCGTAGTCTGCTGAGTGCTCAGGTCGTATATGAAGATGGCATTTTGTGTGTTCTTGGTGTTGACGAATGCAATCTTAGTATCCGATAGATATATGGGATAACTCAACTCATCATAAGTAGGCTCGGTATGTCCTATTACGGTGCCATCAGCGCTGTCAATGATGACGAGGCGCTTCTCGTGATTTTCCATAACCTCAACCGCTACGATCTTGGTTCCATCAGGATTAAAGGCAGGGCTGAAGTATCGATTTCTTTTCGTGAGTCGTCTCTTACTACGCTGTAAGACGTCATAGATATAGATGTCAGAATAGCTTCTGTTAGACCATCGATGATCAAATCCGAGTTCACTCCATACAACCGTGTATTGATGAGAGGCAAGTGTGGCCAGCTGGGACTCAAGCATTATGCCCATATCACAGAGTCTGGATTCAGCGCCATTCTTGTTAATGAGCGCTAACTCAAAAATTCGATCAAAGCCAGAGCGGATCACTACCATAGACTCATCGGGCAACTGAGTCGCCGCATTGTAGTGTTGTACCGTCTTTTTATCCATATTGTTAATGGGGGTACCCTTAGGGTTTTTGTCGGCATCTGCTCCTGCCCATTTATCTGCCAAGTCTAGGAGCATGGCTTCATACATATCGGCTGGTCTATGTCCTGTGCGCTTATCAAGGCTCTTAGAAAAGGCATAAGTCAAACCTCTATAGCGCACGGCATCATCTACGACATCCCGCCATAGTCCTACCCCAAATTTTTCTCGCCCATATGACAAGATGTTATAACCCAAAGGAAACCAGGTTGGTACATAATCCTTCAGCGATCGTGCACCGGCCTTCTCATAGCCATAGTGGATCCCCTCATGAATTAAGGTGTGATACTGCATATTGAACTCAGGAAATCTACCACGCCCCCCTTCTGTCAAGGAAGTTTCGGCTATTACTGCATCCCCTTCGAAATACCATCTCGGTAGTGCCGTCGCCATAAAGCCTCCCCAGGCCCATGATCCAAATATAGACTTCGCTGTTTTAGTGATCCCTCGGGTAGAATTGGCAAACTGTTCGATGTGTCGATACTCATGGATGGTTAGTTCGTCTATCCAGTTGAGCGGACTCTTATATTGTGGTGTTACCGTAAAGAATTCCGATCTAAAGGGACCAACAGTCACAAATCCATTTGATCTGACATTTTCTGGATGAAGCAAGATGGTGACCTTGTGCTTCTGATCTCCAATGGAAGGACTTTGCCGATCGTGGATTTGTAAGGCCAATTGCGATACTTGCAGGCCCAGGGATTCGATAGCCTCTGGGAAGATCACTTGTATCTTGTCATTGTTAATCTGATGCCACGACCAAACGAAAGGATTGGAGCCAATGGGATTAGATGGGATCTGGCCAACTAAAATATGTGCAAACAATAACAATAGAACAACGGATAGTACTGGCTTTTTCATTTTTCTTGGCATCAATTACAATCCCTCAATGGAATGACATAGACTAATTAATACCGAAAATTCGATAATAGTTGTTAGGTGCCGTGAACATTTGGTCTGTATTAATAGCTATCAGAAAATTATCTTTGCACCAAAGCGTAAGGGTCTTACAGGCTTACATATGATCAGTAGTTTTATATAAGTTATGACGGAAAAGAACAAGAGCGGTCTATTTGCTAACATCAAGGGAGACATGTTTGGAGGGCTCACTTCAGGTATTGTCGCATTGCCACTGGCATTAGCCTTTGGATTAAGTTCTGGCCTTGGGCCTGATGCTGGTCTCTATGGAGCCATATTTATTGCGTTTTTTGCTGCGCTATTTGGTGGAACTAACACACAGATCTCTGGTCCCACCGCACCGATGACTGCGGTGAGTATGCTCATAGTCGCCGGCATAGTACAGTCTAATAATGGTGATGTGCAACAGGCACTTCCGGCGATATTAACGGTATTCCTTCTCGCAGGAATCATCCTTGTCGGTCTTGGATTGTTAGGACTCGGACGCTACATTAAGTACATGCCCTACCCAGTTGTATCGGGATTTATGACAGCCATAGGTGTAATCATCCTGATCACTCAGCTGCTTCCATTTATGGGTTATTATCCCAAAGAGGATATCCTACTGGTTAATCAATTCAAACCAGAGGCCAAAGAAGTCCTGTATAAGCAATATATGGCTGAGAAAACTGAAGGAGGGATTCCAACAATTGAAGAACTGCAGTATTGCGTCAATAAGATGGCGAATCTGTCAGAAACAGATTTAGCTGTCGAAGCGCAAAAATTGGCGGGGGATCATGCCTCGGGCGTCATAGGAACACTGCGTGTAATCTGCAATGCTTTTCAAAATATAGACTTTACAGAGTTGATCTTGGCCCTACTGACGATATTGATAATATATGGTTTTAAACGGATCACGAAGGCTATTCCAAGCACTCTTGTCGCCCTACTAGTCGTATCAATTGGTGCCTATCTCTTACAGCTGAACGGAACGATCTCTTATCGACCTATACCAGCTATACCTTCTGGGTTCCCCATGCCCAACCTAGAGATATTCACCGGATTCAGTCTGGGAAATATAACGCCATATATATTCTCAGCATTCTCGTTGGCGATGCTAGGCGCCATAGATTCATTGTTGACTTCTCTCATTGCTGACAATATGACCAAGACGAAGCATAATCCGAATAAAGAGCTCATTGGTCAAGGTATAGGTAATAGTGTTGCAGCCATATTTGGAGGTATCCCCGGAGCTGGGGCTACAATCCGAACTGTGGTGAATATCCAAGCGGGTGGCAAGTCCAGACTTTCTGGGATGATTGCAGGAGTACTGCTACTTTTTATCCTGATCGCATTGGGACCATTTGCATCTCAGATCCCAGCTGCTGTATTAGCAGGAATCCTCATCACTGTTGGGATCGGCGTGATGGACTATAAAGGATTAGGAGCCCTTAAGAATATGCCACGAGAAGAAATCCTCGTCATGATCGTAGTCCTCATCCTGTCTGTATTCTGGAACCTGGTATATGCAGTGGGTATAGGCTTGGTGATTGCATCATTGATATTTATGAAGAAGATGTCTGACATCACCGCACAAGAATCCGAAATCAAAAACCTCAAAGATCACGCAGAGGATGTAGAGCTGTGGGAGGACGAATCAATACTATCCGACAAGTACAAAGAAGAGGTCTACCTCAAGCATCTCAATGGACCTTTGTTTTTTGGTTTTACCAACGATTTTCAGGACTTAATGACACAGATTCCTGATACTGCCTCACACGTTGCGATCAGGATGAACAGAGTGCCGTATGTCGATCAATCAGGGGTCTTTACCATGGAAGACGTATTACTCGACCTAGAAATTAAAGGGGTAACCCCACTGTTCGTAGGGCTGCAAGAGCAACCCAGGTTTTTAATTGAGCAGTTTAGGATCATCCCTGACCTAGTCCCTGAGGACAATGTTTTTGAAGATTTCAAATCATGTACACGCTGGATAGAATCCAATGTGACCGATGCGCATAAGGGTTCTTGACGAAGCTCTGTCCATGTGTACAAAGGTATGTAATCAATGATGTAATGACTGGCAACTTACCACGTTGATTTCATGGAGGAGTTTTATGGATACCTAGGTAAGCAAGCACATCCTTTCAAGGAGCAAAAGATAGCGTTTTCATTGGATTACAATCCACATAACTACGATGGTCGCATGGAGATCACCAGCGGCGTTGAAAAAGGCACCATAAGGGAGATTCAATCCTGACAGACCTATCTATTAGATGACAGCGGCAAGGTCGTTGCTAAAGAAGAGCTAATGCCATTAGCTCAAGTGGATGCTGTAAGCCCAAAAGTAGTCCCT
>CAZAXY010000111.1:0-4308 GCA_964489125.1 uncultured Saprospiraceae bacterium | reverse complement strand
AGAAGAGCTAATGCCATTAGCTCAAGTGGATGCTGTAAGCCCAAAAGTAGTCCCTAATCTTCCATTATCGCGACGACCCTCGCTGGCGCGGCAGAGCCATCTTTAATCTTCAGCGGAAATGCGGAAACCTTAAATCCTGTAGTTGGTAATGCATCAAGATTGGTGAGTTGCTCCATATGGCAATACTCGTGATCGATACCTACTAAGTGAGCCTCCCAGAACAGTTCGGCATTCTTGCTCTCTTTAGCCTTCTTGATCAGATATGGTATGGGAAGGTCCCAACCCCATTGATCTATACCCATAACCTTGATGCCCTGCTTGATGAGCCACTCCGTAGCCTCGGCGCTCATGCCAGTGCCCTTTTGAAAGAACTCCTTCGTTCCCATGAAGCGATCCCTGCCGGTTTTAATTAGTACGATCATATTGGGAACAAGAGAGACTTGCTCTTGCTCCAAGAACTGCTTGATATCAGCCGAAGTGATCGGGTCAAAATCTGCCTTATGCTTCATATCGATGACAATGCCATCACCATAGCACCACTCCAGAGGGACTTCATCAATAGTCTTAGCTCTTTTGCCTTCGCAAGTGGGGCCATAGTGCCAAGGAGCATCTAAATGCGTAGTAGAGTGCACTCCCATTTTCTTAATGGTATCATCCGCCCACCCTTCAAATTTTGATGGAAACAAGTTGAAGGGTAAGCCAAATAGACGGACTAGCCAGCGTGATTTTTTATGCGGCTTATGCTTGATTTTAACCTTCATAAATGAAGGATCTCCTGGGCTGTATTGGATAGTCTTAGAAAGATCGATGATTTTCACTTGAACAACATTTAATTTTTAAATTTTGGTAATGCCAATGCCAAAACTGCAGCGGTGATAACTAATCCCGCTGCTATATATAGAGCCAAATTATAGTTTCCTGTATGATCCCAAATGGCCCCAGTCACAGCTGGACTAATGATGGCACCAAGACTGAAGATACTATACATCACTCCATAGATCGCCCCGTAGTGTTTCAAGCCGTAATACTTCGCCGTAAAGTATCCAATCAAGTCAACCTCCGCACCAACCGCTAAGCCTAATGCTATAGCACCTAAAAGCGCAAACCTAACTCCACCGACACCAAGAGCCAGACAACCCAATGCAACAATAGTGAATACGCCAAAAAGAACATAAGGCGCAAAAATTCGATCGATAAGCCATCCTGTTCCCAATCTTCCAAACACTACGGACAATCCTAAATAGGCAGCCAGTCCTCCTGCTGCAGCAGCATCCATACCTGCATCCTGTAATAAGGGAATAAACGCAGGTATCAAGCCAAGTACTGCAACTGCAATCAAAAAGAATATAACTGCCAACATCCAAAATGAAAATGTCCTACTTGCGGCCTTAAGCGTAAGGTCTTCTTGTTCTTGAGTAGAAGAAGCAGCCTCGTCATCATTTACATCCGGCTGATCTCTGATCAACAAGTAAACTATGGGAATAGCGATTAAAACGATTATTGCTAATATCACAAAACCTGATCTCCAACCTTGCGCTTCAACATAGGGTGTAAGTAGCTTAGGAATTAAAAATCCCCCTACACCCGTTGAAGTGAGACTGATACCTAGGGCCAAGCCCCTATTCTGGTCAAACCATGCATTAACCGCACGTGTAAAACCCAATGGAGTAGATGGTAGAGCCGCTAATGACATCAGAAAAAACATAATGTAGAACATCCATAACTCTCCCGACATCGAACTGATAAGGTAGATACAGGCACCGTACAATATGAGTGATAGAGATGCCATACGCCTCAAGCCATATCGATCTATCAATAATCCTGCTAAGGGGGCACCTAAAACAAGCGCAATAGTCCCTAAGCCCTGTCCCAAGCCGATCTCTGCCCTAGACCAACCAAATTCCTCTTGCCATGGCTTTATCCATATACCACCGGAATAATAGATCAGAGACACTAAGCTTACTCCTATACCTACAAAGCAGCCCAGTAATACTGACCAACCTCTTTTGAATTCATGTGAACTTGTTCCCATATTTAAGTTTGATCGTTACAGTTAGTCTATTTCAAGTGTTTTCCTGCCTCCCAATGGTGAGACAAGTGCTCCTGAGCAAATTGTAATGGCTTCTCTTCAATAGTCGTAGCCATCGAATCATTCCATCGATTTAAGAATCCAAATACCGCGATATAAGCCACGATTTCGACGATCTGTGGTTCTGTGTAGTGCAGTTGCAATTGTTCGTGATGTTGGGGAGTCACTTGATTTGGCGTACTGCCTGCTGCCAGTGCAAAGTTTAAGGCCGCTCGTTCGGATTCCGTGAACAAGTCTGAAGTATTAAACTCCCATATCTTCTGAATTTTCTCAAGTGCCACACCATTCTTATGAGCTGTATGCGCAGTATGGGCTTGACAGTATCGACATCCTGCCGCATTGCTGGCTACATAGGCGACAAGGTCCTTAAGATAAGCTGGCACTTCCAAGTGACTATTCTTCTTAGCCTGGATAGACCACTTCATATTTTTGAGCATCAACTTAATACTTGCCCATGCAGACACTTGAGAAGAGGAATATCCTTTGATATTGCTAAAGAGCATCGAGAATGATCCCAGAATATTCGGCTTTTTACCCATTGCATGAAGGCTATTAGGCACAAAGCCCATCCCTTTTGATGCAGCCTCTAATATGATGTCATAATCTTTCATTATACTATTTTATTTATTTAGCTCGTCATTGTTGAGTAGAAACTCTAACCTGGCTACCGGTTTAATTCTCCTGTAGCCAAGAATCAAAATCATGGAGTCTTTGCTCGTTCTTTGATAGTCAGATTTGAGAATTATCATTAAACTTTTGGGTGATATACTTGCAGCAGATAGTCAGATGATCTCTTTCAGCCAGACTGCTGTCGAAGTTATGATATAGGACCTTATACTGATCATTGTTACCGAATGCCTCGATCGTACTGAAGAATATATCAGTGTTTTCAATAAATAATTCATCTTGACAGTTGTCCTCATTACTCTCAATGGATTTATTTGATTCCAATAATGCAAGAAGGATATCTGCTCCGGCAGCATCATAGTATTTATTAGGATCGATGGCAATTGCTACAGTGTTATAGTCCTTGGCTTTCTTTTTAAACACGACCTTCTAACTTGCTCATGAGTATTTCAAAACTACGATCTGAGAGATCGCTATTGGACCTAAAAATAAGAAAAAATGAACCACAAGAACTGCCCTTTGAAAATTCTGGATTTTATGATTCAACTCTGCGTACATGATACGGTTTTGACGATTGATTGATATTTCTATAAAGCGTATCAATTACCTATTGATCCGCATTGACGAGGTCATCAATTTTGCAATATTTCAAAGCAATATTAAATGAACACAGATCATGACCCTTCAATAGCATTGATCGTAGCGCCACGTAAGCCATCCTTTAGATTGCTACCTAAATAATGTGATGCCACCTCAAAACCATCACTGTCACGCCAGATAATAAGACACAGAGGATAATGAAAACTATGTTTAGGATCATCTACTGGAGAAGTTCGTACTCAGACAATTATGATCAATGGTCCATGATAAATGTCGTCAAATAATTGTTCAGACGGATAAACTATCGTCTATACACTCTCACCCAATCCACTTGCATGATCGAGCTATCGGCGTAGTTGCGAGCATCTCGATCTTTGAAGAACCAACCGCCTACAGCTGTATTAAGCACGACCTTCTGCTTGCACTCAAAGATCTTGTTGATGTTATTCTTGCCATTTGACCGATATCGATGAAGCAGGCGCCCATCGAAATATATCTCAATGCGATCTTCACTCCAGGTCATCTCGTAGATATGAAAGTTTGCCGTAAGATCTACTCCGATTTCGTGATAGCTCTCAGTCTTTCTATTGATATTCTTTCCTGACTCTATACCGTATAATATATTGCTTTGGTATCTCAGATGCTCCCCTCCCCGAGCCTCTAAAATATCAATCTCCCCTTGGGTGGGCCAAGGATCTCCATAGGTCCAAAACGCCGGCCACATGCCATGTCCTCGTGGCAACTTAATACGTGCCACAAATCTGTAGATCTGCTCTCCTGGGGTGGCAGATGGCCCATATCGTTCTTTGCTCTCGATTCTACCAGAGACATACTCAAACTTCTGAATGACTTTGTGATTTAGCTTAGATGGCCCTTCAGATATGCGACGCTCTGTCTTGATAGTAAGAAGACCATTTTCAGTCGTTACTTGATCTCCGGTATAGTATTGTATTTCTTCGTTGTAGGCGCCAGATTCCCACACATCCCAGCGA
>CAZAXY010000110.1:6245-11050 GCA_964489125.1 uncultured Saprospiraceae bacterium | reverse complement strand
ACTATGATTTTAACAATCAGGAATCACGCAACAATATCAAAGGAACCATTGAGACATTGCTCGAAAATGATTTCATCCCAATCATTAATGAAAATGATACGGTGGCGACAGATGAGATAAAATTTGGTGATAATGATAAGCTTGCTGCTCTTACGGCGGTTCTTTTAGAAGTTGATACTCTAATCTTGGCAACAGATACAAATGGTCTTTATACTGCCGACCCTAAGACTAATCCCGACGCTAAAATAATAGCTGAAGTAAGCAATCTATCTACCATCAGTAGTTATATAGCTGATACCAAATCAAAACAGGGTAGTGGAGGCATGAGATCCAAAATTGAAGCTGCCGAAATCGCACAGAGGGGTAAGGTCGAAACTTGGATATTGAATGGTGGAAGAGCTAATTTTATAACCAGGGCGCTTGAAGAGAATTCGCTATTTACTAAGATATTAACAACCTACCCATGATAACAAACAGCATCAAATACTTCGTAATACTATTCGTTTTTCTTGTGGTCGTTTCTAATCATTACACCATAAATGGACATGAATCGTGCAGTCATCAATCCTCTTCTGATTGTCGATTAGAAGCGGTTTGGACAGATAATCCTCCAAAACCGATTAAATCCAAGTTTCATAAATATGTGAAGGGTGCCGATGGTGTTCAAGTAGTACGCCTCAAGTCTTGTGCTGCAACTTCTGATATTACGGTGGAATATGATTCCAATTTTCCAAGCGCTGCACAGGCTGCTTGCGATTTTGCTATTGAGATTTGGGAGCAATATATTATTTCAGATAATCCTATTCACATAATAGCTAATTGGGATACTTTGGGTACTGGTTCTCTGGGATTTGGAGGTCCAAGGTTGGCATTTGGACCGAGCCCTTTACAGCCAAATGTTTTGTACCCGTTAGGGTTATGGAATTCAATACTAGATAATGATTTCGATACTGGAAACGAAATAAATTTAGTTTTTAATGCAGGTAGAAGTGATTGGTATTTTGGTACCGATGGCAATACGCCAATTCAAAATTTCGACTTTGTAAGTGTGGCGATGCATGAAATAGGTCACGGTTTAGGATTTGTAAATTCTTCTCGACAGCGTTTGACTACTCCAGATTCAAGTTCGACCAACCTTATTTTCGGAATGCCCTCCCCAATAATTTATGATTCGTTCATCGAAACAGGTAATGGGACACTTATTGTGAGTTTACCTGAAGGTTCAGCATCATTATCGAGTGCTTTGGCCAGTGATGATTTGTTTTTAGGGGGGACGGAGACTTTAATGGCAAATAGCAACAATCCTGCTAAAATTATGGCCCCTAATCCTTTTAACAATTCAAGTATCGGACATTGGGATGAATTGACATTTAACAATACGGATAATGCTTTAATGACTCCTAGCTTATTTAATGGAGAGGCTATTCATGATCCGGGACCCCTTATGTTAGCGGTCTTCAAGGATATGGGTTGGAATATTTCTAGTTGTGGTCAGAGCACATGTACAGATGGCATCCAGAACCAAGGCGAGCAGGCTATCGACTGTGGTGGTCCATGTACGGCATGTATTACTGGCTGTGATACAGATGTAGATGCCTATAACTATGTAACAGATGCTGATATAGATGAGGCCTGTGAAACATGCTTCGATGGCATACAGAATGGTGACGAAGGAGGAGTTGACTGTGGTGGCACCTATCCAGGTTGCCCATCATGTGCTACATGTGCTGATGGTATCCAGAACCAAGGAGAGTTGGCTATCGACTGCGGTGGCCCATGTACAGCATGTATTACTGGCTGCGACACAGATGTAGATGCTTATAACTATGTAAGTGAGGCTGATATAGATGAGGCTTGTGAGACCTGTTTTGATGGCATACAGAATGGTGACGAAGGAGGAGTCGACTGCGGCGGCACCTATCCTGGTTGTCAGATTTGTCCATGCCTTGAAGTATTTGCTTCTAATTTTAACCAACCAGGACCATGTGTATATGATTGCAATGAAACAACCTCAATCATAAACACTAACGACCCAGATACATTGATTACTTCTTCTAATGTATTATCTACTAGCGGGACCATTGATCTAAATGGTTCATCGCCATCATATTGGCGCGCTGAGAATATGGTAGAAATCAATGTTAACACCACCATTAACTCTGAGCTTACCATAGATATCGGGCCATGTGTTGATTAATTTTTTGGTATTCATATTTATTTATGATGGGCAATTGCATTGATTTGGAGACACATAACTGATATTTTGACGACAGATTTAAAGATTTAGAAATAACCCTGATAGTTCTAAGCGTTCTAGTAACTATTATTCGTTCTATTTAGTCGTATCCCTATGTTGAGATGTTCTTGCGGTTGAACTGCATTTGTAGCAGTCGTATATCGCTTATATATGGGACGTATATATAGAATGAATCATTCCATAATGTTGAGACTGCAATTTATCCTCTTTTTGTGTGCCGTTGCCACTTGTCTGTATGGACAGGATTTTAGTTTCACAAACTATTATAAGTCTGATTATAAGTCTGACATTTTGGACGAGCGTTTTTCTGAATATCAGGTAGTTGATTTTGATTTTGACTTTGAGGATTTGAAGAAAAGGGATGGACGAGTAATTGAGAGTCAATTTTTATTTGATACAGAGATCGATATAGATCTATATCCAACCTATCTACTAAGTCGTGAGTATAAGAAGAGTATAACCGCCAGGTCAAAAAATGTACCCATGACTTACTTCGGATATGACAATTATACGCTGGTTAGTTTGACTTTTAACAAGGATTTTATCTATGGCTTCGTAAGGATGCGAGACCGTGGTGAGTATTATATCGAACCATTATCATTTTATAGTAAAGGGGAAGACAATCAATATGTTATATATAAATCGTCCGATGTCAAATCTTCGGATGCCAAATGCGGAGTAAACGAAATTGCTAAAAAGCAAGAGGGTATAGAGACCAGTCGAACTCTCAAGGCAACGAGTTGTGAGATAGTCAATTTGGCCATAGCTTCAGACTTCAGCATGTATGAAAGATATGGCTCCGTTGAGGCCGTCGAAAATCATAACATCGGCGTGATGAACTGCGTCAACTCAAATTACATCGATGAGTTCGAGGTGAATTTTGAATTTGAAATAGCAACTCAATTTGTTGCTACCTCTGAGAGTGAGAATCCACTAACTAATACGACCAATATTTCGATTTTACTAAATGAGTTCTTATTGTGGACTGATAGGGCACCGTGGTTTGATAGATTTGATATTTATCAATATTGGACAGCAACAAATGTTGGTGGAGCTTCAGTAGGACTTTCATTTCAACCGGGCTCTCACCATGTCATAGAAGATTTTAGTTCTGGACCTGCTCTTCAGGCGCTAGCCGCACATGAAATAGGTCACAACTTTAGTGCGACACATGTCAGTAGTCAATCGATCATGTTTAATAGTGTCATCGTCACCAATGCTTGGGATCCTCTGTCGGTAACTCAAATTAATAATAGACTCTTAACTATTGGTTCTACTCTTGAAAATTGTGTTCTCGATGACATTCCAATTGCAAGAATAAATTCTTCTGCGACGGTACTCTGCGGTAGCGGGGTTATTACTCTAGTAGATAAATCAATTTATGGTACTTCTAGAACATGGAGTACCTCTGGTGGACAGATAAGTTCTACAACCGGAGAAAACATCACATTCGAGACTTCTACGCCAGGCACTTATTTTATTACTATGGAGAGCTCCAACAGTATAGGTACAGACGCTACGACGATCGAAATTGAAGTTCAGAGTGACAACTCGCAGCACTGTACTCCAACTAATAATGTATTTGGACCCGGAGGATTGGCTTCTTGGTCAATCCTACAGGGCTCAACAGTGGTTTTCTCAAATAGTAGTAGCTCAGCTGCCGAAAGTGGCAACTATGAGAATTTTTATTGCACTCAGACGGTCTCTTTAGAGCCGAATACAACTTATACCGTAGGATTTACCACCCTCCCTTGCAATCAAAATATATTTCAATATTTCCGAGTATTCATAGATTATAACGACGATGGGGATTTTTTAGATTCTGATGAATTAGCCTTAACGTCTAACTTGTTATGGTGTGGTGGACCAATTGCCCAAGGTCAGAATGGAACTGAGAATGGATTGATTTTTAGAACACCGTCATCACCTTTAACAGGCCGTGGATTACGATTAAGAGTATTGGTAGATGATAGTACCAGAGCAGAAGCAGCAACATCCACATGTTATTCCCCTACAACAGGACAGATTGAAGATTACCAACTTGTATTTGGTAGTGTTGAAGTGAGTTGCACAGACGGCATCCAGAATCAGGGCGAGGAGTCTGTGGATTGTGGTGGGCCATGTGCACCTTGTGTCTCTGGTTGCGACACAGATGTAGATGCCTATAATTATATACCTGATGCTGATATAGCCGAGGCATGCGAGACTTGCTTTGATGGCATTCAGAATGGTGACGAGGAAGGAGTCGACTGCGGTGGTTCCTATCCAGGTTGTCCATCGTGTTCTAGTTGCACGGACGGCCTCCAGAATCAAGGCGAGGAGTCTGTGGATTGCGGTGGTCCATGTGCACCATGCATGACTGGTTGTGATACAGATGTTGATGCCTATAATTATACACCTGATGCTGATATAGTCGAAGCTTGTGAGACTTGCTTCGATGGCATTCAGAATGGTGACGAGGGTGGAGTCGATTGCGGTGGTTCCTATCCAGGCTGTCCATCGTGTTCTAGTTGCACGGACGGCCTCCAGAATCAAGGCGAGGAGTCTG
>CAZAXY010000110.1:0-6145 GCA_964489125.1 uncultured Saprospiraceae bacterium | reverse complement strand
TGGATTGCGGTGGTCCATGTGCACCATGCCCCGCAGTATCTCGTAGAGTCAGTGGACTTATACTTAATCCTGCCGGCGAGGCATTAGTCAATGTACGAGTAACTATTGGCGATTTATCAACTACAACAGACAATCAAGGCCGATACAGCATAGATGGGCTTCCAACAGATATAAGTTTAACTATTAATCCTTCTAACAATGAGAACCCAGCTAATGGTATTAGTTCTCTTGATATCGTGTTGATTACACGGCACATATTGGGAATTCAGCCATTTGAAGATCCGTATCAATTGATCGCTGCTGATGTCAATAATAACGGTTCAGTTTCGGCAGCAGATCTTGTTGGCATCCAGAGAGTCTTGCTCAATTTAACAACAGAGTTCGATGGTCGACCTAGCTGGGTTTTTGTACCTGAAAATGCGGACTTGAGCGATTCGAGTATCCGTAATGGCGTACAAACAGAAATCTTGCTGCCGGCATCCCAGAGGGAATCTTTGGATGTCAATTTTATTGGGGTGAAGATCGGGGATATCAATGCCTCAGCCTCGGTAGAGTAACGTGCTCGAAACCACTAGTATTTAACGATTCTCCTGATTTACACTTATACTTTCCTGATTCACATTGAGGGTTGTCCCTAATAATATTTTTAATAGACAAAGCCAAATTGCAACTGCTACACAATCGAGTTATGTCGGACTACTAGCAGATTCCATGAACATTAGCTAAGGGGCAAATTAATTTGTATTTGTCCTACTGATAGAATTTTACTTTTTACCCCAATATTCAATGATCCAATTCCCCCTAACCCTTATAGCAATCATGTTATGCCTCAATATGGGCATAAGCCAAGACTTGATTAAAAGAACACAACACAACATTCCTGCGGATATAAGCTACTCACCAAATATTGTCGCTGATCAGATCTATCACAAGAATGATCTAGAGACTATACATTTATTTTCTCTTTCCTCTGCAAAGTCCTCAGAATTAGATGGTGTCCAGCTCAACATCAATTCGAAGTTGATAGAGTCATTGCATAAGAAGCATGATTTTATGATCACTATTCCAGTATCGGATGATTACAGCGTAGATATCAAATTATATCCTTCAGATATTACATCAGCGGGATACGCTCTATATGATGCCAAAAGAAATGAATTGAAAATTTCTCGCATTTCTTATTATAAAGGTGTGGTAGCAGATGATCCTCGATCTATGGTTCAAATGACAGTGACGGATCAAGACGTCAGAGTGGTAATCATCGATGCTCATGGTATCTATAACCTGGGACCGATGACATCGGGTGATGGTTACATGCTATTCAATGATCAAGAGCTCGGGGAATTTCCTTTTGAGTGTGGGACAGGATCAGGTCAGAAAATACAACTCGAAGATTTCCCTGTAATAGACGGTGTAAGTCTTCAGAAATCAGGTCAATGTGTAAAAGTTCACGTTGAGGTAGATCACAGGAGCTACCAAAGTTTTAACCAAAATGCCCAAGCAGCAGAGCAATTTGCTTTAGCGTCTTTTGCTCAAGTAGCAGTCTTATTCGAATATTTATATGAAAATTCATCTAACAGCATACCTATTGAAGTATCGAGTGTTAGGGTATGGACAAGTCCTGACAGTTATGGTGCGGAGAGCAGCGTTGGAAATGCGCTTCCTGCAGTTGCGCAGGCTGTAGACCCAGCGTCGTTCGATGCAGATATGGTGCACCTAATATCAGCTCAGAATCGAAATAGTTATGGCGGCATAGCCTATGTATCATGTAGAGGATCTGGGCCATGTAAGGCGACAACCATTGGAACCAATGTTCCATTTGCTGTTAGTCAGACATCCATGTCTTATGCTGGCGTCCCTAATTATTCTTGGACCATTAATGTGCTCGCACACGAGATGGGTCATAATATGGGAGCTCCACATACCCAAGCATGTGCGTGGGGCCCAAATGACAATGTAGCAATTGATGGATGCTTCACAATAGAGGGAAGTTGTGCTGATCCTGGATTTCCGAGTGGACTTGGATCTGTGATGAGCTACTGCCACTTTGCTGGGCGCCCTGGTATTTCTTTTGACTTGGCATTCGGTCAAGAAGTAGGAGACCATATTTATGATGAATATTTGTTCGCAGCGAGTAATTTTTTAACAAGCTGCGGAACGACACCCCCTCCTCCTCCAGAAGTTTTCTGTGAAACTGCTATGATTATCTCAGAGGATGTTACGGTCGATTTTGAATCTTCAGCCTTAGGGATTTGGTCTAATGCCCTTGATGACGATTTAGACTGGCAAATAAATTCTGGATCAACCCCATCTAGCAATACAGGCCCTGATCAAGCAAATGATGGTAGTAATTATTTTTATGTAGAGGCTAGCTCACCTAACTTTCCTGCTAAAACAGCACGCCTCTTGTCGGATTGTATAGACCTGTCTGAGCTTAGAGATCCAACTTTCTCCTTCCTATTTCACATGTTTGGTGAAGGCATGGGCTCAATAGCGCTAACTATCCATCAAGAAAATAATTCTGAACTACTTGCTACAATATCTGGAGATCAAGGAAACCAATGGTTTACTGCCACAATAGATATGCGCGATTATCAGGATGAAATAATCCAGATTGAAATTTTGGCCGAAACAGGATCTAACTGGACAAGCGACATAGCAATTGACAGATTGGAAATCAGAAGCAATCCACAAGCACCACCTGGACAAAACACATGTGATGATCCGCTTGCTAACAACTTTGGTCAGACAAGCCCATGCGAATACACTTGTGATGCTGAGTCCACTAATTTGGTAACAGATGATAATGTCAATAGCAATTTCATAACTAATTCATCAATTAGCACTGTGATCCCGGGACCAGTAGAAGTAGATGCACTTAATAGAGTTTACTGGCGTGTAAATGGAGAAGTAGAACTTAACGCGGGATTCAGTATAGCCACTGGCTCGGAGATGTCTATAGATATTGGGGCTTGCCAAGACTAGATCAATCTTCTGACAAAGTGATCTTAATAGCCTCACTCTTTCCAAGATCTGAATCTAGAACTACCATATATTGATTCTTACCGTCGTTAACTCTAATGGCTGTGGTGTTAGGAGGAATCTCACCAACATTATCTGCTCTTAGGATGATGTAATTTTCTGGTTGTCGAAGAATATATTTAAATGTAGTTTTTTCCTGCTTGGCTTCTAAATACTGTACCAGCCATTCATCATTAACTTTTAGTGATATGACGTCATTGTCGACTTTGCTATCATCCCAGATGTCTATCGTGATCAGCTTGTTGGTAACAACTACAGAGTCTTTTAATGAGACCGTACGATTTTTAAGCTCTAAGGGTTGTATATCTCGAATTTTGTATTCTATCTTGAATAATATATTATTGACCTCTCGGGCTGTATAAGACAAGGTATTGTCGATTAGCGACCATACACCATCTGCGTTGGCCTCATAACTAAGTACTTCAAATCTGTCAGGGAAGACCCATACATAATTAACTTCTTTAAATCCCTCCGTAACAGCAGCACAAAAACCGTAATACCCCTCTTTACTACTCTTATAATCATTTTGAAATATGAAGCGATCATCATTTATAATTAGATCATCATCATTCATTTTGTCCTCTCGTATCAATGAGAAGCTTCCTTGATTAAATAGGATCTGATTATAACGCTCGTCAAGGATGGCCTTGAATTCATAGTCTCTAGGCGACGTAAAGCTGAACACCTCTTCAGGATTTCGACCTTTTGGTAGATAATGCCAAGTACTGGATCGCTTTGAATCAACCTTGATATAGTCCTTATATGAAATCCCGTCCTCAGATAAATATCTAATAAAATCAGTTACATATCCTGTTGCCTGTCCCATCAAAATAATAGAGAAATGGACAAATAATGTTGTGAATAGACTCTTAATCATAGACTTACATATACCAAAAGTTATTATTAAATATAGAAATTCTGATTCATCACTATAGCAGAAGTATCGTGTTAAGTTTCTTGATACAATGATTTGGGCTCATTTCTGAGATTGAATTGACTGCTATCTAGCACTTTGACTCTAATCTGAGTAATTCTATGCTAGCTATCCGACATATCTGAAGTCATTCAATGATTATGTCACTTTTGGCAGAGCCTTTGCTTCAATATTGGTACCTCCAAGGAGGAACAAAACTTACACACATTCATAGGAGTATTATAGGAGTGCCACGGATTCACATTCTCAAGTGAATTAGGGGATTAATTATTACAATTTAATAACCAACTCGTACCGTGAGATTACTCTGGATACTCGCGTCTATATTGTTCATCACACATATAGATGCACAAGACTTAATTGAAAGAAAACAAAACGAAGACCAAAGTCAACTTCTCAAGTCACAGACATCTTCAGTCAATTTATTTTCAATAGACAAGACTTTTAAAAGCAAGTCGACCTACGACGAAATCTATCTCAAGTTAGATTATCAACAACTAAAAGTTCTCAAGAATTCTGAACTGACCGAACTGTTCATACCGGTGAGCAAAGATCATTATATAGATCTCAAGTTGCAGCCTGCTGACATCTATGCCTATGGAGCGGAGATTAAGGCCAAGTCAGGAGAAGAATTAGACATATCTAGAAATAAGCTGTACACAGGTCATGTGGGAGATGACCCTGACAGTCGCGCTACTCTTGCTATCAATGACAATAGCATCCAACTTACAATCTCAGATCAGTATGGCCATTACAACTTGGGATCTCATCAAGATCAGGATAACTATGTGCTTTTCAATGATAAAAACCTTGGAGACCAGCCATTCACATGCGAGAATGATCAGCTTAAGCTAGAACTGCCAGAAAAAATTAAACAGGTGGCTACTACTCATCAGTCATATAAATCCAATGATTGTATAAAACTCTATCTCGAGGCGGATTACACTACTTATGTAAACTTTGGATCTGACGCTCAGCAAGTTACGAACTTTTTAGAAGGCGCATTTCTAGAGGTGTTTGATCTCTATGCTGATGTTGGGATACCTATTCAGATATCTGAAATTCAGATTTGGACGACGCCAGATACATATAATGCCGCCAGCGATGTTGGTCAAGCTCTACAGGCTATAAACAATGCAGTACCTAGCTTCAATGGTGACATGATGCATCTAGTCTCAGCTACAGGCAATTGCTGTGGTTGGAGTGGTGTAGCTTATGTGAATTTTAATCCTGAGACTTCTCTGTTTAATGGAAGTACTATATGCGGTTCTAATCCTTATGGCGTCAGCCAGACAACACTGTTTTATGAGTCTTTGCCTGTTTATTCATGGACTGTCAATGTACTTGCTCATGAACTAGGCCATAACCTGGGAGCGCCTCATACTCATGAATGTATATGGGGCCCAAATTATAATCAAGCCATCGATGCATGTGTTTCTGCGAGTACTAGCTGTGCTGATCCAGGTTTGCCAACAACAGGTACTATTATGAGCTACTGCCATACACGATCAGATGTGGGTATTTCTCTTGGAGCGGGATTTCATCCTGAAGTAAGTCTACATATGCTAGAACAGTATCAGAATAGAACATGTCTGACATCGTGTGGTGAGATAGCAGGCTGTACACAGGCTGACAATCATGGCTACAATCCAATTGCAACTACAGATGACGGAAGTTGTGGAGGAACCTGTTCTGATGGTATCCTTAATGGTGACGAACTAGAAATTGATTGCGGAGGGGAATTGTGTGATGCTTGTCCGATAGATTGTGATGGAAGTCTATTTTATTTAGATATAGTGTTCGATAGATACGGAGAGGAAACCACTTGGGATATAGAAGATGAAAACGGAAATATTATAGCAGAGGGTGGAACCTATGGAGATTATCCAGAAGGGGGGACATTACAGATTCCCTTATGCCTCGATGATGGTCAATATACATTTACCATCTATGACAGCTATGGTGATGGTATATGTTGTGAATTTGGAGAAGGTTCATATAATCTGGAAGATGAATCAGGAGTAGAAATAGCTAGTGGAGGAGATTTTACCAATCAAGAAGGAACAATATTTATTGTTATATCAGATAATTGCACAGATGGCGTACAGAATGGTGATGAAGCAGGAGTTGATTGCGGTGGTTCATGCGCACCATGTGCGACTTGTACAG
>CAZAXY010000109.1:0-11157 GCA_964489125.1 uncultured Saprospiraceae bacterium | reverse complement strand
TAAAGCCATAATAAGCTGTAAGATTTGCTTCTGATCCTGTTAAGTTATCATTTATAGTACTTAATATTTCTTGTTGTGTTCTCGCCTCATCCCAGATTCTTACCTCGTCCATTCGGCCATTGTAGAATCCATCGTCTGATCGATTAGCTATGCCAAATCCAGTACCCGTGAATACTCTACTTGCAGCACCAGACTCTATCAGGACACCGTTGACATAGATATTAGAACTATTGTTAGTAGGGCTATAGGTGAATGCTACATGAGTGTAGACATCTGTCACAAATGGTTCATCTGCGATGATCTCTCCGAATATTGACAATCTACCATTATCAAATCCTATGAACGGATTATCATCGCCATATTCGAATAAGGTTATAAACCTGTCTTCTCCACCTCTATAGAACAGGACGGCCTCCACAGTAAATTCTGCCGTGATCGAAAGCGACGGAACATCTACATAGTCGTCTACTCCATCAAAATCAAGAACTTGGCCGCAAGGCAACCCTATATTATCAAACATAGGAACACAGCTTGCATTGATTGCATCAAAAGCAAACGATGACGTGGCAGTATTACCACAGTGATCTGTGACATTCCATGTCGCAATATAGCTACCGACCTCCAAAGTCTCATTAATTGTTCTTCCTTGGGTCTCAGGTATCAATTCAAAAGTACTTCCGCCCGAAACAACTGATACGCTATAGCTAAAGACGAGATCGTCATCTGCCGTACAATCATCAGTCACAAGTGGATCAATACTTACTACTGATAGGCAAGTACCTAATCCTGGTGTCTGCTCAATAGTTGCCACCTGAGGAGCAAATATAGGAGCATCAGATTGCTCTACCACTATGGTCTGCACTTGTGTATATCTTGCCGTTGGGTCTTCTGGAAATCTACACCAGTCAACGACCGTCCAAGTCCTCAATACATTGACACACCCATTAGATATATTGTCAAATATCTCATCCGCTGGTTCTGAGACTACCACATCAGAGCACGATGCATCACCACTTATTATATTGTCAAGCTCAGACTGCAATGGAGCAAGATCATCACAAGACATCACTGTTCGATTAGCAGGAAAAGTAATATCCGCTAAACTAAATGGATCAAGGTTGCCAAATGTAATTCGCTGAGAGCAGATCACATTATTCTCTCCTTCTAAGTCTAGAGACCAATCTATATCTATAAACCCTTCTCCACATATATCAATATTTTGTGCTGTGATAGCAGGTACTGCGTTAATAGGGCCAATGCACTCGCTTCTCGTAGTAACTACTGGAGCAGGTATCGTTGTAACGTCAAATTGATCAAATAGCCTACAATCTTGTACTCCAAGATCCGCAGGACACGTTATATCCAGTAAATCTCCATTGAACTGAACTGCAGCCTCTACCCAACAAGAGCTGGTCAAACCATTGCCATCAGTAACCATCAATTCTACCATTACTATCTGTCCGAAATCTTCGCAACAAAACTTGACAAAATCTGCAAACTCACTTGATGAACCGCACCCTCCATCTGTCCGTCTTACTTGAAAAGATATATCTGAGCACTGGTCAAAACTTCCATCATCAAATGATGCAGCAAATACCTTGGCACTAAAATCGTCATTGAGTGTTACCACTGTACGCAAATCACATACTGCTAAAGGCTCGCTTCCGTCATTAATTGTTACGGTAAAGCTCGCATTATCAGTATTGCCGCACTCGTCTATCACCTCATAACTGACAAAACTCTGCCCAAGAGGGAACGTGAAATTGGTATTGGCGAACGGTGATAAATTTTCTTGTATTAAGTCAAAATCCTCAGAATCTGGCAACCTTATTGAAACACTCCAGGTCCAAGAACTACATTCAGTAGCATCAATCATTGGAGCATCAAGTGTAACATTCGTCGTACAATTTGAATTTGACACATCAAGATTCATCCCCATAGGAGCTGAAGTAATATTTATACTGCCATCTACGACCTCGATTATCTGATTAAAGGTGGCTGGTGGATTAATATTACACCAGTCTTGTACTGTCCATGTCCTCACTACCTTCAATGAACCTCCACAAGAAGGAAACTCTTGATCAGAAAATGAAATAATGAAATTGCATAAGTTATCAGACACAAAGATTCCATCAACGAGGTTAGCAAGCGCATCCCCATTAATATTAGGTATTGAATTGTCTCCAAAATTGTCAATTACATATTCTATCGTAGGATACGGTCGACCATCGACAATCGGTAATGCATCAGTACAGTCAATCTGACCATTGATGAGATTAATGGGAGGATCAATATCCGTTGTCGGTACGGTTTCATAGAATAAGGTGAATGCACATGAGGTAGCATTGCCCAATTCATCAACCGCACTAAAGGCAATATCTCTCACTGAGACAAATGGGTCTTCACACGTCTGTCTTAAGATGTTGCTTTCTATAATAATTGAAAAATCTTCATCATCACAATTATCAATTGCGGTAGATTGTACAACATTTTCCAAGAAGCTCATTAGGGCTTCATCGGTCGCACCTACATCGTTATCATCGCATCTCAATGTATCATTCGGCGGACAAATAATCTCCGGTGCCAACTTATCTTCAATAGTTACGAATGAATGACATGTGGTAAGGCCTTGCGAAATAACCACTCTCAACGTCTGTCCTACAAACTGGCGAGTGATTAGCTGGCCTACAGATCTGTTCTCTTGATCAAAGACTGAAATCGCCACTCCATCACATGCTTCGATGGAACCCTCCAATACAATGTCTGGAGAAATAAAGACCTCACAATCTCTGTCTACAGAAATGTTGATCGTGTCATTACATGCAAACGTGCATCCTTGACCATACGCATTATTCGGCATGCTAAATAAAGCAAGTCCGATTGCGGCAATGAATAATCGAAATGAATTAAAAATCATTTGTATTCGCTTTTTTGTCATTTAGACATAGAATACAAAGGGCTATTTATCAGAGACTTAGGGCCAAATTTGTGGGAGGGGCCAAAATATTAAATAGTACTTATACGAGCTGGTGATCTATGGCAAACTTGATAAGGTTTACCGTGTTTCTGACATTCAGCTTACGCATAATATTTTTTCTATGTACACCTACAGTTTGATCACTGATATATAGTTTTTCGGCGATCTCTTTATTATTCATCGCCTTAGTGATTAACTCGAGTACCTCTTGTTCTCTTCTTGTCAACTTCTTCTTAAGTAAAAATCTGTCTTCGAGATAATTTACTTCAGCAAACTTGCTCGACCCATTCTTCTTTGGAGTGATCTGAATGCCAGAAGCTAAAAAAGTATTACCCAACATAATCTCATTGATACACGCTGTTAACTCGCTTGACGGATTGTACTTGCTATAGTAGCCATCTGCTCCATTCTGAAAGGCTTCTTTCACAAACTTATGATCTGTATATCCGCTTAATACACATATGCGCATTTCTGGATATTCTTTTTTGAACTGTTTGATTAAGGTTAAGCTGTCATCATCAACGAAATTAAGTTCCATAAATAATAGATCTACAGGCACCTCACTAAGAGCTTTCTGCAATTCCTCTGCACTATAGGCTCTTCCTACGATTTCTATCTTGGGATAATCGATTTCATCAATGATCCTTTCGATCCCCTCAATAAATAGTTGATGAATGTCTGCTAAGTAAGTTTTAACTGTAGTCATGAATCGGTTTTATCTAAAACGACTGAAAATGTTTGTTATACACCCAGACATAAGAACAAAATGAATGCCAAATAATCTAATATGAAAATATATAGATACATATCCTACATAATCATGTATATATCATTGATAACCTGATACTTATAGTAATATTTAGTCAAGGAAAAATATTTATATAAACGGCGACAACTCAGTGCTTTTAGATCATTCTGCCCTGATAAAACTAAGTGAAGAATTGTAACGGGCACATTACACTGAGAGGAGTTCCGCCTTAATCATCTTATACCAATAATATAGCTGTGCCAGGCCTCTCAACAGTAGAAAGAGACAAAAAGAGGTCCATAAAACCATATTACTCATTGGGAGAATCACAACCAAAACTACGAAGATACCGAAGGATATAATCATAGAATTCCGCATGAACTGTGTCTCAAGTAGCCCAATGAATATACCATCAAATATGTAGCAGATAAATCCTATAAATGGCAGGGCAAGAACCCAGGGTTTAAGAGTTTCGACATGGGCGTTTACGGCAATATCCTGAGAATACAGCTTTACAATCCCACTCGAACCAAACAGAAATATTAGGGTATACACAAATGCCAAACCTGCTCCCCATCTGATGCAGAGCTTAACAGCATGAAACAACATCTCTTGTTTATTTTGTCCTTTATATTTTCCGACAATACTTTCTGCAGCGAAAGCAAATCCATCTATGCCAAAAGATATCCAATTGAGAATTTGTAAGATTATTACATTGGCGGCCAATTCAATTGGGCCCAATTGATTAGAATATCGATAAAGGAGGACAAATGCCATAGTCAACAAAATCGTACGAATGAATAAATCACGATTCACTGAAATGAATTGACCCATATTAATTGAAGTCCGGGATCTAATAAGCTCACCGAAGGAGTATTCAGACCTTATAATCATAAGAATCATCATTATGATCACCCCAATGTATTGAGACATTACCGTACCCCAAGCAACTCCAGCTATGTTCATTTCATAACAATGCACAAGAACATAGCTGATGATTATATTCAGGACATTGATGATTATGGTGACTACAAGAGGTATAAGAGCATTCTGACGGCCAAAAAACCAACCTGTCAGTACATACAACATGATGGTTGCCGGTGCGTCATAGATTCGTATGCGAGTGTAAGAAGCAATGACACTGTGATGAATGTCCTGGACATATAAAAGTCGATTCATCATATCAAATAGTATTGGACTCAGAAGGATTAAACCTATTGATATCAACATACTCAGTCGTAAGGCCGCAGTAAGCAAATCTATGGTCTTGTCATGATCCTCGGCACCATAGGACTGGGCGATCATACCTGTAGTGCCCATGCGGAGAAAGCCAAAATTCCAGTATATAAAGTTGAATATCATTGAGCCTAGCCCAATAGCACCCAAATAAATTGGAGAAAGATGCCCCATCAGCGCAGTATCCACTGCCGAGAGCATCGGCACTGACAAGTTACTGAGTACATTAGGTATGGCTAATTTTAATATTTCTTTGTTCAAAGATTGAGATTATCTGTGCTATCTTTTCGATACAATCAATAATAAGAATCCCGTTAACTTTACAGTGCGTAGGACAAATCTCTATTCATGATTTTCTCCGATGAGAATTAATGGCTTTTTTTTCACAAATATCTCAACTCTTGACCAACAGAGCATTCATACTTAACATACTGGGTATTATCTTATTTGTGACGCTGGTTGTCTTCGGCATATTGCAATGGCTGAAACATTACACCAACCATGGTCAGAAGCTGGAAATGCCCGATTACATTAATCAACATATCAGTGAGGCACAAGAAGATGCAGATGATCGAAGTTTTAAAATGATTGTCAACGACTCTGTTCATATTGTTGGCAAACCTGGAGGTATCATACAGAACCAAAATCCTAAGGGTGGCTCTCTCGTAAAAGAAGATAGAAAAGTCTATGTTACAACCACCAAGTATAGCGCTGACGTAATTGTGTTATCCAAGCCACTACTACCAATGTATGGCAAGGACTATGAATCAGTCAGAACTCAACTACAACAGAAAGCAATAGCGTCCGAAATAAGAGATTTTGTTTATGACCCATTAGCGCCAGGCACCATACTTGAAGTATGGCATAACAACAAGAAAATCAGCTCCTCCAGCTTAACATTAGATTCTTACAAAATAGAGAGAGGTAGTCGCTTGAGCTTCGTAGTAAGTACATCCGATGGAGGCACTTTCACCATACCTAATGTGGTCGCACTCCCCTATAGTCAGGCCAAATGGACCATCGAAAATAGCAAGTTCAGAATTGGTAATATATCGCCAGATCTTAGTGCAGAAGAATTAGAATCTGCTATCATCGTAGAGCAATATCCTCGAGCAGATGGATCTCAACTAGAAAGTGGCCATGCAATAGATCTAAAAGTGAAACTACCCTAATCATCTAAAACTTGTTCTTCCACATCATAGATTCTACAGGTCGCTTGGATCGTGTGTTATACTTTGCATTTTTCTTCTTGTTATAGAAGTTAATGATATCACCTTCTGTAGTAAAATATATTAGCTGTCCAATAGGCATTCCTTGATATACCCTGACTGGATGCACACATGATATCTCGAGGGTCCAACTATTACAGAACCCTACATCTCCTTTGCCAGCAGTAGCATGGATATCAATTCCTAATCGACCTATGCTCGATTTACCTTCTAGAAAAGGAACGCTATTATGGGTCTCAGTATATTCTACTGTTGCCCCCAAGTACAATACGCCAGGTTGCAGTACAAAACCCTCCTCTCCGATATCAAAATGCTCTACCTCATTGTGTTTTTTAGAATCGAGGACTGCGTCTTTGTATGTAGCTAAGTGCTGGCTGAGATGCACATCGTACGAGTTAGTGCCTAAGCAACTGCGGTCAAATGGCTCTATGACTATTTCTCCTGTTTGGAGAGACTCTAATATCTTTGCATCTGTGAGAATCATTGGCTCTATTATTAGGGCAAAGAACGCATTATATCGACAATGCCACTACGAGTAGAGTATAAAAATCATATAGGTCAACGATTGATCCTTTGGAATATCTCTGAGACGGAACAGTTTTTCAGAGAACACACAGATATAAATAACCAAAAATGGGATGAGGTGGGCCAGTGGACAGCGAACAGAAGACGAGAGTGGCTGGCGGGGAGATTCCTAATCCATCGATATACCGGTTGTACATCTAAGAATCTGATCATAGATTCATATGGCAAGCCTAAGATTCCAAATGCTGGCGAGATTAGCATTTCACACAGTGGGCAATATGCCTCTATTTATTTAGACAAAGTGCCCTGTGGCGTTGACATCCAAATACGAAAATCTTCAATCTCTCGTATACAACATAAATACTGTACCGATTCTGACCTCCAAGCATTCGATGGACTTGATATCATGGATGCCTTACATCTTATCTGGTGCTCCAAAGAAGCTGTGTACAAAGCATATGGTCAAAAGGAGGTCGATTACAAGCGTCATATCAGAATATATCGAGAAAGACAAGTGCTAAAAGCCAACTTGACTAAGCATGACGTGTCAATAACTTATAATTTAGAAAGTAGGATGATCAATAACCTATATGTGGTATCCTGCCGACAGGAATCACTATAGCCATCTTACTTTATCCAGAAGATCGGATAGATTTTGAATTTCTTCTTCTGAAAGGTTGCTGAAAATCTCTTTGGCTTTAACTTCTATTCCTCTAACTTCTTCTAGTAAATCTAATCCTGCATCAGTTATCATGATATCAACCAATCTCCGATCCGTCTGAGAGACCGACTTCTTCACCCAGCCTTTAGTAATCATGCGGTTGATAAGGCGAGTAGTATCAGACATTTTGTCAAGCATTCGATGCCTGATCTGAGAAGTTGAAAGAGGTTTGTCTGCACCTTTCAGAATGCGTAGGATATTGTATTGCTTGTTGGTTATGCCGTAATTCTTGAAAAAAAGCCTCATGCGCTCAATGATCCATCCATGAGTATACATGATGTTGACAAGAGCTTTTTCCTGGAGACTATTAAATGATCTCTTCTGCTTTATCTCCTCCTCAATCGGCACAAATTGAATCGACATGTATGCCTAACATGAGATCAGCATACAGGTTCAAAATATCGTAGCAAAAGAGTCTAATTATCTACAAATTCTTACTGAGAGTAAAGTAAAATGTGCTGCCTACGCCTTCTTCAGATTCAACCCAAATAGCACCTCCATGCTGATCTACAATTTTTGAGCAGATGCTTAACCCTAGACCTGTTCCTTCAAAATCATCCTTGCTGTGTAACTTCTCGAAAATGCCAAAGATCTTCTTTAAGTGCTTTTCTGAGATCCCTATTCCGTTGTCTTTGACACTAAATTTATAAAGTTGCTCGGTCTCTCCTAAAGAGATCTCAACCACGGGCTTCACATCTTTATCAGTGAACTTTATTGCATTGCGAATTAAATTCTCGAACAACTGTAAGAGCTTAGTCTTATCAGCGTGAATTACTCTATTATCAATATTCCATCGGATATCGGCTTCTTTCTTCTCGATTGCAGAGGTTAGATCAATCAATACGGTTTCAAAAAAGCTCTTAAGTTCTATTGGTTCATATTGAACCTTTATTGAGTTCACCCTCGAAAAAGTAAGTAGATCTTCTATCAAGAGCATCATATTACCGCTGCTCTGGATAACTATGTCCAAGAACTTCTTATCACGTTCTGGAAGAACATCATAGGAAGATCTTTTAATCAGCTGCGAAAAAGACAAAACTGTCCTTAGAGGTGCCTTCAAATCATGCGAAGCTATATATGCAAAGTTCTCTAACTGCAGGTTGGATTCGATATATTTTTCTAACTCTTTCTTTTTGTCTTTAAGCTTATTGATTTGATCATTTATGATCTCTTCTTTTCTGTGCTCTTCACTGATGTCATTGGTAATTCGAACCAAGAAAGATTTTGTCCCGACACTAATCAATCTAACCAATGAGCTAAATAGCCGAATTTCTCCTTGATGCTCTATTGAATAATTCTGTTTAATTCGACCTTTCGATAACAATTTAGCAACACCTCGCTTTATGAGAATATCAGAGTTATCAAACATGAATCCCATCTGATCATTGAAAGCTTCTGGACTAAGAGGGCCATCGCTTAATCCAAAAATGCTCTTGGCTTTGTTATTAATAAGAATAATGTTGATATCCTTAATCGCAAAGTTGATTTTATCAACAGTTACTTCATATACATCACATGCTCTGTACGCGTGAAGTACTAAATCTTCAAAAATGGCATTGCGTTCATAGTTCGAATCGATAGGTTCTCCATTGAGTCCAGTATGTTTCGATTTAGACTCATTATAGCTCCTTTCAGAAAACTTTCGCGCAAGTGACAATATTCTTTCATCGTTAGGGTCTAGCCCTTCAGAGGCGATAAGATTTTTCAATGACTGGTCAACTTTGTTCGACACAATTTCCTTTATTGCGGTTGTCATACTCTTCGGCTTAATACATATATGACACCATTTATTAATTCCACCACCTAATAATCTATAATTCTTATTTTACTTTTCAATATTTAAGCCCAAATTCAATGTTACAATAATAACTTATCACAATGTCCAAAACAATTGCGCACTATAGTCCCTATACAAGGGCGGGCGGGTGGTTACATACGTCTGGTCAACTACCATTATTGGATAGTGACACAAAAAAATGTCCAGAAGGAGTCACTGCTCAAACACTGTTGGTTCTGCAGAAAGTAGAGTCCCTACTAGAGCAGGAAGGTCTGACTAAGAACGATATCATAAAAACTACCGCTTTCATTACAGATATAAATTATTGGGCAGAGGTAAATGCAGTCTACAGTAGCTTTTTTGGAAATCACAAGCCGGCCAGGTCAATTATTCCAGTGTCAAAGCTACACTATGGTTGCTTGATAGAACTTGAGGCCATAGCTTATAAAGCTCTATGAACATTCAAGTAAGAGTGATTGGTGGGTTGAGATGATCTTCCCGATCTTTCATATATGATGGAATCGTTCGATCGATTGTTTCTACAATTGCATCTATTTGCTTTTTCTTATGACTAAACATGTGGGAGATAAGACTGATCTCTCGAACTGGAGCTGGTGGCGTAAACAGCGATAGCTTCTTCTTGCGAGACTTAGTCATCTGACTCACCGTGAGTTCGGGTACGATTGTAATCCCTCCGTGTCCATCAACGAGGTTGAGAAGTGTTTCTATACTACCTGCGTTATAACTGATAGGACCATTATTACTTGCTTTTAACTCACATAGATTTAATATCTGTGACCTTAAGCAATGACCCTCTTCCAGCAACCATAAATGCTCGATTTCGATATCTGACGGAAGGACATAATCCTTTGCGATGTCATTGGAGCTGTAGACCATAAACTCTTCATAGTACAAAACCTGGTTCGGCAACTTGAGATGCTCTATAGGTGTGGCCACTATGCCGGCATCCAACTCATCTTTATAGATCATGTCAACAATTCCTGAGGTGGTAATCTCATGAATGTTAAGCTTGATATTAGGATAATCATTCATCAAAGGCGTGATAAAACGGGGTATTAAAGCCGAGGCCACCGTGGGAATTATTCCAAGATTTATTTCACCGCCGAGATCGCCGTCCAAATCCTTGTAGCTCATCATCTGTTCGTACTCATTGACGATATTTAGCGCATGGACAAAGATTGTCTCTCCGAACGGTGTTAGTTTTATAGGTGTCCTATGCCTACTGATTAAATGGCCTCCCAATTTATCTTCCATTGTTTTTATTGCCATGCTGATTGCTGGCTGTGACACATTACAAAAGCTTGCAGCTTCCCTGTAATTATTACGTTTAGCTAAAGCAATAAAATATCTGAGATGATGTATGTTCATATCTTACGATATATAACACAGTTACTATGTCTCGGTTGCTTGTAGTACAGTTATGATGCTCTGATGGCCCTTACTCTGTGCGTGATGGAGTGCCTTCATACCATTCTGATCTATGATTTCGAGATTGGCACCATAGTCTATCAATAGTTTGACAACTTCTAGGTGATCGTATGCTGCCGCATAAATAAGCGCTGACGATCCATTATGACCTGTATGATTGACGTCCGCCTGATATGATAACAACGCAGACATTACTTCTTTATATCCTTTGAAAGATGCGCCCAATAGTGCCGTATGTCCAGCAGAATCTACCAAGTCAACTTCCGCTCCCTGACTTAATAGCTCATTGACAATGGCCAATTGATTAAAATATGAAGCCAGAATCAAAGGGGTGAACCCTCTTGTATCAGCTTGATTGATGTCATGACCTTCATCAATCAGTCGCTTTATTGCGACGAGATCACCTGACTTTATAGCAGAAGAAAAATCCATGATCTAAATTTAGAAAAGTACCCGGAGCCGGGGTCGAACCGGCACGGCCGCGAAGCCACAGGA
>CAZAXY010000108.1:0-11173 GCA_964489125.1 uncultured Saprospiraceae bacterium | reverse complement strand
AGAAAAAGTAGGAGACGCCTCTTCATAATAATATGACAGATTAGCTATAACATCTGAGGAGAGCGCCTTGTGAAAGAGGCTTCCGTTTGGATCCATAGCAATAGACCCTAACTGATCAGTTGCTTCAGTAATTGTTTCTATAGGCTGATCCTTGAGCAAATTAAAGTAAGAAGTATATAACTCAAAAACTTGAAAATTGCTGGTTGTTGTAAGTCGATCCTGAAAGTAAGACAGATACTTCGCATCACCCGTCTGGCCAAAAACCGCTGCTATAGCAGGTACAAGCTGATCGACGTCCTCAGTCTTGAGATTTTCTGCTTTTGCGACTGCAGAAGCAAGATCTATTGTTGTAAGGGCCTCAAGTGCTGAACCTATTACTGGATAAGCCAATTCGTTTTCAAACACTCCTTCTAATACTGGCTGTAGGTCCACTAAACCAGTGGCAGCAAGCTTTTCAATCGCTCCAGCTCTGACTTCAGAGTGCTTATCATCAACTATCATCTTGGCTATAGAAGAAATCGCATTGACATCATCTCCAAGTTCAAGTGATGCTAATGCCAAAGATCTTATCGAGTGCTGTGGATCATTGAGGGCCATCTTTAGAACATTTTCGGCATCACTATTGCCCATTAGCTTTTCGATCGCTTCATACCTGTGGCTGAATGTCTCTGACCATTGATACTGCCGCTCGAATTCTTCGGCTGATTTCTCTTCAACCTTCGTAAATAGCAATAAGTCATCGCTATCAAATATGACTAATCCTGGCTCTGTACGATAAGGAAGTCTGATTTTCTGCTCACGCTGATCTATCCAGACGTCAAATCTCGACTCTAACCCCGCCATGTCAAATACGCTAATCGTTACAGGCAGCTGAAATATTGCTGCGCTTGTCTCAGGGTCTTGGGTCTGTACTACATCTATAACCAACTCTCCTGCATCGGCATCATATTCTTTAGTAATTCCTAAATTAGGGTGGCCTGCCTCAAAAAACCACTGATCAAAAAACCAGTTAAGGTCTTCACCTGACACATCTTCGAATGCTACTCTTAGCTCGTGAGCCTCAACAGCAGAATAGGCATTGTCGGTTAGGTATTTATTGAGAGAAGCATAAAATGCTTCGTCTCCAAGATAATGCCTTAGCATATGAACCACTAGTCCTCCCTTATTATAGGAATGTCCATCAAACATCTCCTCTTTATCATTGTATCCATAATGTATCAATGGATGTATGCCCGACTGGAATGTCGAATTGAGATAGCCTTCCTTCTCGTTTTTTCTTAGGAACCCTGCCTCGTCCATACCATACTTGTACTCTTCCCAGAGATACTCGCTATAGTTGGCAAAGCCCTCATTAAGGGTTAGGTTTGACCAGCTCTCGCAGGTCACCAAGTCTCCAAACCAATGATGGATCAACTCATGCGCAACGATGTAGTCATTATCATTGTCGATGAGTTCTCGATCCGTTTTCTGAATGAACTCCCCAAAGATGACTGCAGTGGTATTCTCCATAGCTCCTGATACGTAATCCCGAGTTATTACCTGACTATACTTTTCCCAGGGGTATGGATAGTCTAGAATGTCCGAGAAGAATGTGATCATCTCGGGGGTATGGGCAAAAATATCCTTGGCATAAGGTTCATACTCCTTCTCTACCATATAGCTCAGTTCTATGTCATTCCATTTGTCCCTTACAATAGCGAATTCGCCTATAGCCAACATGAACAGATATGGCGCATGCGGGTTTTCCATTCGCCAATGGTCAGTTCGCTTGCCATCTGGGTGCTTGGTAGAGTTAACTAATAAGCCATTTGACAAGGTTTGGTATTTATCTTGTACGGTCACCTTGATCTCTTGGGTAGTGTTTTCATTAGGCTTGTCGATAGTTGGAAACCAGTTGGAGTTATGTTCGGTTTCGCCTTGAGTCCATATCTGTTGAGGCTTATTAGCTTCTTCGCCTCGTGGATTAATAAAGAACAAACCCTTATCCGAGGTAATCGCAGCACTTCCTCCAGTTGGCCCCTCAGAAGGCTTGGCAATATAGTCTATCGTTACTTTGACATCCTCATCACGAGTATAACTTCTAGACAAGTCGATACTCAGTTTAAGCCCATCGTACTCATAGTCCAGTTCCTTGCCTGCAAACGAGGTAATACTTAAAATTTCAAAGCCTTTAGCATCTAAGGTCAGAATCTCTCTCGGATGAAAGTATGGCCGCAGCGTTAAGTCGGCACGCCCTATGACATGTTCATTAGTCCAATCAAACCTCACGTCCAAGCTGGTATGCATCAAATCGAACTCCCGCTTAGCAGTGGGATTGTATTTCGGCAAAGTATAATTCCTTGGAGCTGTAATCTGAAGTTCATCGAGCAATCTCTCTTCGATGATGTCTTCTTCTGGTAGCACTACCAGTTCTTCTTCGACTGGTGGCTCCTCGACAACAACACTCTGGGTTGATTTACAGGCTGTATAAACAATGGCTACAGCTAATAAGGCAAATAATGGAGTACGAAACATATGATTAACGATTAAGTAGTTCTTTAACAATTCCTGACAGCGTCTTGCCATTAGCCTGGCCCGCTAATTGAGCACTTGCCATTCCCATGACCTTGCCCATGTCCTTCATACCTGATGCTCCTGTTTTAGCAATTATCTCTGAGATGATAGGCTTCAACTCATCTGATGAAAGTTGCTTAGGGAGATATCTACTGATCACCTCAATTTCTTGTTCTTCTACTTCTGCTAGGTCATGACGTCCTTGATTTTTAAAAATATTCAACGAGTCCTGACGTTGTTTCACGAGTTTTTGCAACAGCTTAATTTCTCCTGCTTCATCCAGCACTTTTCCTGAGCCATCGGTCTTGGTGAGTGAGATGGCTGCCTTTATAGCTCTTATACTTCGCAATGCTGCCTGGTCTTTAGACTTCATAGCCGCCTTTAAGTCCTGCATTATTTTATTCTCTAAACTCATTAATTCTGTTTTTCGATAATAGTTGCTAAAGTATAATAGTCTTCTAATGTCATCTGTTCAGGTCGGCGTGTCATATATTCATGACTGAAAATGTCAGTATCTGTCACAACTGGCTTCAGAGAATTTCGCAACATCTTGCGCCTCTGGTTAAAAGAAAGCTTAACCACCTTAGTAAATACCTTCTCATCACAGGGAAGGGTGAAGTCTTCCTTTCTGCGCATCATAAGCACAGACGACGTAACTTTCGGAATTGGCCTAAAGGACCCTGGACTAACATTAAAGAGAAGTTGGGGCTTATAATGAGCTTGGATGAGGACACTGAGAATTCCGTAGGCCTTAGAGCCTTCCTTAGAGACAATTCTCTCTGCCACTTCTTTTTGAAACATACCTACCATAAGCGGCACTAAATCCATGTACTTCTTAATCCTAAATAAGATCTGTGAAGAGATATTGTAGGGAAAGTTTCCAATAACGGAGAATTGCTCTTGATCAAACACCCGATCAAGAGGTAGCTTCAAAAAATCATCATTGATAATTTGAGGCGCTCCGAGAATGTTATTGCGCGTCAGATAGTCTACCATGTCTCGGTCTGCTTCTACAGCTTTTAGCTTAAGATGCTTTTCTTGAGCCAGAAGTTGTGTAAGCGCTCCTTTGCCAGGGCCAATTTCTAAAACATTTTCACAAGTGTTATAGGTCAAAAACGAGTGAATGATTTTATCAATGATACCCTGATTAATAAGGAAGTTTTGTCCGTATGATTTCTTTGCTCTCAATTACAGGTGTAAAGGCTTATCGTCAGAGCTGTAATGTATTGAAAGATTATGGAACGCAAGAATTCGCGAGCGAGTCAAATGTTTATCTTCGTATCCATTAGCAACTATACATGAGCACAAAAATCGGCATTTCAATTGGAGACATCAATGGGGTAGGTCCTGAGATCATCATTAAAACCCTCAGCGAAGAAAATCTCCTCAAGCGAATCACTCCAATCATCTATGGATCATCGAAGTCCATAGGATATCATAAAAACATCGTCAAGGACAGTCGATTCAATTATGTCAATGTACAACATGCCGATGAAGCTAAAGCGGGGAAGATCAATGTGATCACGGCCTGGCAGGAAGCAGTGGACATCAACATAGGCGAGGCAACGATAGTTTCTGGACAGAGTGCCTATATCGCTCTTGATCGCGCACTCAATGATCTGAAGGATAAGAAAATTGATGCGCTGGTTACTGCCCCTATCAATAAAGCAGCAATGAAAATGGCCGACTTCCCTTATCTCGGACATACCGAATATATAACTGACTTTGCGGGCGGAGACATGAGTCTTATGCTCTTGACTTCCGATCAACTTACTGTAGGTTTAGTCACGGCTCATATCCCACTCGAAGAGGTCGCTGAAGAGATTACTGCTGATATCATACTTGATAAACTCGAGATACTTGATCAAACCTTAAAAGTTGATTTTGGTCTCGAGCGACCTATGATCGCCGTATTAGGATTAAATCCTCATGCCGGCGATTCAGGTCAGATCGGTACAGCAGAAGAAACTGAGATAACTCCTGCTATACTCGCTGCAAAAGAAAACGGGATTATGGCGGCAGGACCCTTTCCTGCTGATGGCTTTTTTGGAAATGGTTCCTATAAAAAGTTCGATGCAATACTTGCGATGTACCACGATCAAGGACTTATTCCTTTTAAGACTTTATCCTTTGGTACAGGAGTAAACTTTACGGCAGGGCTCGATCTCATAAGAACTTCTCCAGACCATGGTACCGCCTATGAGATTGCTGGGAAGAATATGGCAGATCCCTCGTCAATGCGTCATGCCATCTATAAGGCTATCGACATCGTGTCCAATCGAAAGGTGCACGATGAAGTGAGCTCAAATTCTCTTGATGTTGTTGTAGAACACAAAGAGGAAGCAGACTAAGCCTACTTCCTCATTACCTCATTATTTTATGTGTTTTTCTCCTCTATCTGTATGATATGGTAGAGAATATTCCATTGTTCTGTTGCCAGAGTTCTCTATCTCTAATGTTTATATCACCGTTTAGATCATAGTCCTGATTGAAATAACTACTATTTTCTCCATTGGCTCCTGCCCAAGCATTAAGATCCCTAACATTAATATCTATTATTGAAGATACTTCTGTGTCTACGTCTCCATTGCCGGCTGGCATGACATACACTCCATTCTCTAATTCCTTCTGTCCGATTCCGATAATCTCTTTAAATGAATCTGCCTGAGAGAAATCGTAAATAAGCTCCCCTCCTCGCAGTCTTAACGGCGTAGGGCTCATTACAGGCAAGTGGTTTCTGTGTTCTATAAGTACAAAGAATTCACGATCTTCTACAACAGAAAGTTCGGGCTCCTGTATGATTTCAATAGACCCATCCTCATGTAATAATCCTGCTCCTCTCCAGAATGTCGACGGTCTCAACTCATTAGCTCTAAGGCTAACTAGCACCCAGTCTACTACAGTATCGTCGTATAGATCTCGCTCTGATACCCCAACTCCTTCATTACCTTCATAGAACCATGGAGATTGGTTATATGGTTGGCCAGAAGGGAACGGCTCTCCGAAGAATGTCGTCGGGCTTTGACCAGGAAGATAACCTAAGTCATTCAAATGGGTTGACATTAGACCGTTTTCCACATCATATGCTCCTTCAAGAATTACGCTTAGCTCAAAGATGTTTGAATTGAATGTTTCCGCAGCCATCGCACAATCCATTCCTGGAACCGTGACTGGGACTTCGTCAATACATCCATCTGCATTTTGTACAAACAAGGTATATTGTCCTGAGTCCAAGTTATTAAACAGGCCAAATGGAAAGAAATTCAATCCATCTAGACTGAATGAAAATCCAACTGATGGAGCATCAAAGATTATAGCACCATTATTATTATCTGGGCATGAAGATGGCACTACAGTCGGGGCTTCTGCCATAAATGTATCACAGATATCATTGGTATCACACATCTCCTGATCTATGTCTACTTCTGTAACAATGCTACAGCCAAAGGTGTTAGTCACTTCTAAAGAAAATGCCGGATTTCCAGAACCTGTAGTTGGCACCAGCCCTCCAAAGAATGCAGTTAAGCCTTCTTGAGTTGTTGTGCCTCCATCGATACTAAAGACAAATTCTTCCGTTGTTGTCGAACTGACTGAAATAGTTCCGTCCTCCATGTCACATGTAGCATCAGTAGTACTGACCGTGAAATCCGCCTCGCTAACTCCACAGTCGGGATCATCACAGTCAATAAGACCGTCACCGTCGTCGTCTATACCGTTGTCACAGATCTCAACTCCTGTACTACATACTGGCTCTTCAAGCGTTAAAAGCTGTGCAAATTCGCAGCCTCCACCCGTCTCAACAATTACTGTGTAATCACCAGCAATCAGATTAGCAAATGATGGAGTGCTCTGGAATGTTACTCCATTGTCTATGCTGTAGTTATATATTATTCCGCCTGTCTGTCCCAATATCGTAATCATTCCAGTCATAGGTCCATCACAAGTCACTTGGTCCACAGCAATTGTCAAGTCGCTGATACCACAATCCGGATCATCACAGTCTGTAAGACCGTCGCCGTCGTCGTCTATACCGTTGTCACAGATCTCAGCTCCTGTACTACATACTGGCTCTTCAAGCGTTAAAAGCTGTGCAAATTCGCAGCCTCCACCCGTCTCAACAATTACTGTGTAATCACCAGCAATCAGATTAGCAAATGATGGAGTGCTCTGGAATGTTACTCCATTGTCTATGCTGTAGTTATATATTATTCCGCCTGTCTGTCCCAATATCGTAATCATTCCAGTCATAGGTCCATCACAAGTCACTTGGTCCACAGCAATTGTCAAGTCGCTGATACCACAATCCGGATCATCACAGTCTGTAAGACCGTCGCCGTCGTCGTCTATACCGTTGTCACAGATCTCTGGTGTAGGACCATTGTCACAGATAGGTGTTGAAAGCGACGTAAAGGAAATATATTCACATCCATCTGCAGTACGCACTACTATATCGTAGCCTGCGGCAGGTAACCCAGTAAAGAGCGAACTAGCCTGAAAGGTCAACCCGTTATCGATACTATAAGTATAAATTATTCCAGCTAATTGCCCACCAATCGCTATGCTTCCAGTCATTGGTCCATCACAAGTAATGTCTTGTGTAGTTACCGACAAGTTTGTTGTGCCACCATCAGGATCCTCACAATCAATTAAGCCATCTCCATCATCATCTATACCGTTTCCAAATATCTCAACAGCCATTCCGTCACCATTACAATCTGGTGCCTCAAGAAAAACTGCCTGCGAGAAAGAACAACTTGATCCTGAGCCCGTACTAGCAGATACAACATAGTTGCCTGCTACTAGACCACTGAAAAGTGGACTAGCTTGAGACGGTCCTCCATCAAGGCTGTAGATATAATTTATTCCAATAATTTGACCACTTATCGTAATAGATCCTGTCATGTCACCAATACATGTTATGTCGTCAACTTCAACACCTAAGTCTGCCACCCCACAATCAGGATCATCACAATCTGTTAGTCCATCTCCATCATCATCAATACCGTTATCACAGATCTCATCAGGAACGGTACATATCGGCGTTTCAATTACTACAGTCTGAGAAAACTGACAGCCTACATCGGTATTTACAAGTACTAAGTAATTACCCGCAGGGACATTGTTGAAAATTGGGTTTGCCTGAAAACTAACTCCAGCATCAATACTATAGGTGTAAACGACTCCAGATAGTTGACCGGCTATAGTAATTGCCCCCGTCATTGGTCCATCACATACGATTTCATCGACATTAACAACAAAATCGGTAACTCCACAATCTGGGTCCTCACAATCTGTCAGTCCATCTCCATCATCATCGATGCCATTATCGCATATCTCTGATGGATCACAGATAGAATCGACTACCACTACTTCATCAAACTCACAACCCATCTCAGATCGTACAATTACAGAGTATTGACCAGCTGGCAACCCAGTAATTTCTGGGTTATTCTGAAAGGTAAATCCACCATCTGCACTATAGGTATAGCTGATGTCAGGATCTTGCCCTCCAATTACTATACTACCAGAGTTAAGGCTATCACACGTTACAGCATTTACCGTAATCGCTCCTACAAACCCTGTTAATCCACAATCTGGGTCATCACAATCCGTAAGACCGTCACCATCATCATCTATACCATTACTGCAGAATTCTGCACACCCAGTAATCGTATTAACGAACACAAAATCTTCATAAATACAGTCATCCAGTGTTCTTACCAAAATCTGGTAAGAACCAGGAGCAACATTGTTGAATGTTGATGATGCTTGGAACGTCTGTCCACCGTTGATGCTATATTGATAGTTAACCCCTGCAATAGCACCATTTATAATTATTCTACCATTGGTCCGTGTCGGACAAGTAGGGTCATTTACTATTACTCTTCCTTCAAACCCTAGCACCCCACAATCTTCATCCAGACAATCTACGAGACCGTCACCATCATTGTCTATACCATCAGAACAATTTTCCACACATTGTCCTTCAGCTATTTCTAAATCTACTGTAATGCTACATACCCCACTTGAGGTTATTTCTAAGGTATACTCCCCAGGCTCTAATCCGCCAAAATTGGGATTAAACTGAGCAGGTCCTCTATTAAGTGAATATTGGAATTGATCTGAGTCGAGCTCTCCCACTATACTTATAGATCCCCTATTTGAAGGGCACCTTGCGTCTCTCACTACCACAAACTCTGAGGCTGTGGTCTCAAGCGTTTCTAGTAAGGTAAATCCACAATCTGGATCACTACAGTCCACGAGACCGTCACCATCGTTGTCAATACCGTCTCCACAGAATGTCGAACTAGTTTCACTAGCCGCACACATGCTACTAAGAGCCTGGTGACATTGACTATCTGCACAATCAATCAAGCCATCAAGATCATTGTCAAGGCCGTCAGCGCAAGCCTCCAGTGTTCCTTCTGCACAGATAATAAACTGTTGGCAGACTGCTTCTTGACAGTCAATCAGACCATCGCCGTCATTATCAATACCGTCGAGACAAGTAAAGACATTATTCTCCATACACGAAGTGGAACTCGCGCAAGAATCGTCTAAACAGTCAATGAGGCCATCTCTATCATTATCGATGCCATCATTACAGATTTCATCTTGTTCAAAGCAGATATTAAACACAAAACAATCGGGGTCATTACAATCAATCAGACCATCGCCGTCATTATCAAATAGATCATTACACGCAACAAATGATCGCTCATTGCAGATCTCCAATGCTTGACAATCCTCATCGGCACAGTCTACTAATCCGTCATTATCATTGTCAAGGCCATCGGTACATAGATTGATTGAATTTTCAACTTCTAGACAGCTGAAGTCATCATCGGGTAGCGCCTTAGTAGCACGACCTGGCAGGTCGATATCCGCACATATGTCATGATTAGTAATACAGTTCCCCACCACAAATAGGTTAGAACTACCAACTTCTATAATATTCAAATCTAGAAAATCAGGACTTGTTGGATCTGTCACTTCAGCAACGAGGGTATGTACTCTGTATACACCAGGTTCTGAAACAAAGAATGTCTGTGGTCCTATGCTAAAATCTATGACTGTTAAATCCTCATTAGTTAATAGATATATGATATCAAAAGTCCCCTGGGTATTAACCATAGTATTGGGCTCCGTGAATATCTCATACTGGCCATTTACTGCACATATTTTTTGAGGCTCTACAGGATAACCAGATTCTATCGCACACTGTGGACAAAACATGGGTGTGACCGTAAATGTCTCTGTTAAGAAACATCCTACAGCATCTGTTGCTGTCACGGTATATGTGGTTTCAAATTCTGGAGCTACATTTTGGATAGGACCATCTGGTAAGCCATTGTCCCATGTATATGTGACTTGTCCGGTTCCGAAGGTTAGTTCGGCAACGATTGTTGCTGAGTCTGGTAAATTTTGACAAAATGTATTATCACCTGTAACCGCCAAATCTAGTGTCTCTGGGCAACAAGCCGGGTCGACATTTATAGTAATACTAGCAGATGATTGGCATCCATTGGCGTCAGTTACTGTGACTGTAAAGGTTGTTGTTTCTGTCGGGTCAACGGTCTTATCGGGACCAAAACCAAGATTGTTATCAAATTCGAAAATGAATGGTGCCGTCCCTCCTATTGCAGAGGCCGTAAGATCAGCTGTCTGCCCAAAATTAGAACAGACTAAAGTAGTATCAGCAACTAGTTCCACTCCTACCATTGGGATAATCTGCACACCGCACGAGACTAATGTTGCTATCTCTGCGGCAGTTGGTGCAACTGGAGAATCAAATTCTACTGGAATATATTGTCTTGGCAATGTGCAGCCATCAAATGTTGAACTACATACGGGGTCTAATGTCACATTATCAAAACTGCCCCCTGGCGACGCATATAGAGCCAACCTGCGTGCTTCTGCCTGTACAGTTGCACCAACAACAGTGACCTCTGCATTGTAAGGCTCTCCTTTTAATGCGTCAATCGCAGTAAAAGGGTCAATCTGAGAGCAATTAACAAAGGCTCCGGGACCTTCACATTCTAAACCAGTAAATGCATCACTAAAAATGACGATTTCTAATGAGTTATCTTGAATGTGATCAAGCCGACCATCATCAATAAAGACTCTTGCACTATCTATGGCTGCGTTTAGATCATCTCCTCCTGAAGGACAAGGTTGCATCACACAAAACTGCCGTTGTACCGCTGAAATCAGTTGTCCAGAATCGAAATCAAATTCTACTGACACTTCTTGTCCAAAACTACCTCCATAATGCATCAGTGCAATTCGTGCTGAGGGGCAATTAGCCTGAATATTGGCTATGGTAGCTACTATAGTTTGCTCAAAAAGAGCATATTCTGTAGTGCTAATACTCTGTGAATTATCAATTACGAACAAGACATCAGAGAAAATCGTATCGTTAACACAATTCTGAGTCGAAGCACTTTTAATAGTGACCAGCACTAACAAAAATGCACAAGCAATTAAGCGTAAAGTTTTCATCATTTCCAACTAAATAGATCAATAGAAAGGAACTCTGACGTTTAGTCAGACTTCAAACTCAGGGATGAGACTTTACAAAGGTAGGAATATTACATATTATAAAAAAATGTAATATGAT
>CAZAXY010000107.1:0-11453 GCA_964489125.1 uncultured Saprospiraceae bacterium | reverse complement strand
AGGAAGATAACTGCACTTGGTGCAACTTCGTAAAGAATGATTTCATCTTTTTTGGAGAAAAAATCGAGGATGAAGACGAAGTGCAGGAGGGATTATAGTACATACTATACCAAAGTATAGCTGGATTACGGATTAGTGTGGCGAAGTTGCATATGTGTGTCAATCAATCTTTCATGACACCCAATTGTTATGTCAGGTATATGAATGAAGAAGAGAAAAACCCCAAATCCGATAACGAAAAAAAGCATGAGCTTGCCAATGCATGGTCTGAAATGTTATGGAAAGAGTTGGAGAGAATGATAGATAGAGCGATCAACAAAGTCTGATAGAGGAAACAATGCATGTCTCGCATTATTAGCTGACTATTTTAACAATATAGCTGCTCACCTTAACAGAATCTAAAGGGTATGGTATCGAGCTATAAGATATTTTAAGCGTGAGATTCAATTCTTAATTCTTAAAACTTATCATCATGAGACGATTAATATTTTTCCTCTTGGTGGTCGCACTACCTACAGCCTTATTTAGTATTACTAGTAGCAGAGATGCCACAACTTCATCATATCTGAATGGTAACTATTACGACTCCTATTCAGGTACTACGATAAATATCTCGGCTAAGCGGAGAGGCATCAGTGCTCGAATCAATAACCGTAGATGGCGAACCTTTAATCATCGAGGTAATGGTGTCTATGACGATTGTAATGGGCGTGTCATTGTAAACCTTGGAAATGGCAATATCAGATATGTCCGAGGGAACTCGAGAAATGCATTAGTGCTGTCTCGAACCCGAAGGGCTTATGCTCAAGGCAGGTCTGGATTTAATTCCTATGGCAGCAACCATTCTACGCGCTATAATGTAAGTCCCTATTGTGGTTCTTGGACATCGTACAACTCAGGCGGTCGATTATTCATTGAGTCGTATGGTACGGGTTTTCGAGCCAGAAACAATCGAGGTTCATGGTCCTACTATTCGGGTCATCGGGACGGCTCATTTAGGGATCGACGAGGAAATAGATTATTCTTCGACAATAGAAATTTGATCTGGTCTTCTGCCTCCGGTAAGCGTAGGACTAGATTCAGGAGATACTGAGCAATAATTTCTGATTCAAAATATGAATAGGCCTGCTGCATTTTTATGATGCTCGCAGGCTTTTTTATAGGAGACATGCTACTGCTTTAATCCTATGCGGTCTTGCGATACTTGTTAATTTCAATGGTTACTATAGTACCGCCGTGCTCGCCATCTATATGATAACTGCCATTGAGCTGGCTGGAGAGTGCTTGTATTAGCTTATAGCCTAATGAGTCACCGAGATTGTCTATAATATCTGGTGTGACACCAACTCCGTTATCGCTTACAGAAAGTCTGAGCCTGTTATCAATCTCCTGGAGGGACACTGAGATAACACCCTTTTCTCCACTGGAGAACGCATATTTTAAACAATTGCTTACCAGTTCATTGACAATGAGGCCGATCGGAACTACGGTATCGACATCTAGGGCGAGATCAGCAACAAATAGCTGTAGTGATATATCATCAGTATGGATATTATAAGAGTCAAACAAGCCCTCTGTAAGCTTCACGAAATAATCTTTGACATTAACACTTGTCAGATCGTCGTGCTGATATAGATCCTGATGTATTAGTGCCATGGATTGCACCCTGTCCTGTCCATCTTGAAGAGCATTCAGTGCCACCTGGTCGGATACGTGATCGGTCTGGAGGCCGAGTAGTGCAGAAATGAAGTGTAGATTGTTTTTGACTCGATGGTGGATTTCTTTAAGAAGGACTTCTTTTTCAGCAAGAGCTTTAGAGATGATACCATTCTTTTGTTGTATTTCTTCTTTTTGGCGGAACATTCTATACATCAGATAGCTTAAAATCAATAGACTCAGTGCTGCAAGAACTAGTAACCACCGCTGCCTTGATACCCGTATTGACGATAGTTGCTCTTCATACTGGAGTCTTTCTATTTCTTTTTGTTTTTCGATGCTTTCGTATTTTTTTTGAGCATCGGCTATGGCCTTTACCTTTTCTGTAGCCTGAACCTCTTTATAGAGGATCATATACTTTTTCATGTAATCCAATGACTTGCTCTCATCCTCAGATTGATCATAGACTTGAGCGGCTTGCTGGTAATAGTCTAATTTTATATCCTGACGATCAGTGGCTTCTATTATTTTTAGGCCTTTTTTTAATGCATCGATTGAAGCTGATGTTTTTCCATCACCACTCTCTATCTGACTTTTTAGCAGGTATATTTTTGACAGATATTCTTGATTGCCATATTTCAGTCCGATCTCGGCGGCTTGATCTACGTACTTTCTAGCATTTTTATAATCTTGTCCACATAGATAATAAGCATCGGCGAAGGCGTTTAAAAGACTAGGTAATTCTTTTTCATCAAGGGAAGGGCGTAAGAATGAGATTGCCTTATCAAGATGATAGATGGAACTATCTAAATTGTTTTGATGAGTATAAGCAACACCCATATTTTGATGGGTCATCAAGATCATAGTGCTATCACCTATACTCTGGTAATACGCCAAGGATTGATGGTAGGTTTCGAGAGCTTTATCTGTCTGATTAGTGATCCGATATATAACGCCTATATTATTTAATAGATCTGCCTGTTTATGGTGCGATTTAGTACTGTCTGCAAAGTTCAGTGCATCTAGATAATGCTCAAGTGCTAGCTCATAATCTCCTTGAAAATAAGCGGCAACTCCCTTAGAGTTCATGCAAGTGATAATCTCTATTGGGATATCTAGTAAACTGTACTGCTCTCTTGATAGCTCATAATATTGGAGTGCGGCATCAAGATCGCCACCAAAGTCAAAAGCATATCCTTTAGAGTAATAGGCCTCTGCAAGCAGCGTATCTAAATCATGTTGTTCAGCTATGCTAATGGCCTGATTTAAATAAATTAACGCAGAATCCGTCTCAACAGATTCTGCATAATGTTCCCCAATATCTTTAAGAATCTCAACCTGGAGTTCTGAATTCTCAATACTGGAGAATATGTGTTTAAGTGAGTCTATCGATTGATATGATTGGCCAAGAATTCCATCTGTCACCAATAAAATAACTAGTAAATAAAATATTGCTTTGGCCAACTAACGGGATGTTTCAAATTAATGATAGCTATGATTATGATAGCAATTCCAATATTTTTCCAGATATCGAAGCTCGATTCTTAACGTCGAGCTTGGTCAGAACATTAGAGATATGAAACTTGACGGTGCTGATGGATATAAATTGTGACTCAGCGATTTGAGCATTGGTTTGACCAGCTAATACACATTCGAGGATCTCATATTCTCTTACCGATAGATCACTGACAGCAATCTTATTAACTTTTTCGATGCAGAGCTTGAGCCTATCCTGATCTGCATGATGCTTGTAGAGTGCCATCTCAATAGCGGATGTGAGGTCCTTATCAGTAAATGGTTTTACGATATAACCATACGGCAAGGTTTTCTTAGCTCTATCGAGCGTAGTCTGATCCGATAATGCAGTAATGAAAATTAATGGAATTGACTTATGCTTAAGCGTGTACGCTGCTACATCGATGCCATCCAGCTCCCCATGGATATTAATATCACAGAGTATTAGATCAGGGTTGTGCAATGAAAGGAAGTTCATGGCGTCATCTGCATGATTCTTGATGACTGAATGAGTATATCCCATCTTCTTCAATCGTCGTTGAATGTCAAGCGCTATAATCGCCTCGTCCTCTACGATGAGTGTAGTGAAGTCTTTTGTGGTATTCATAAGTAAGATTCAATTAAATATAATACTTATCAAAGATCATATATCTATGGTGCTGTAAGAGTGCGTATTCTATTGATACGTTGGACTATACTTAAGTATAGTTTTTAACTACTTGCCTGTTATCCAGCAACAGAATCAATACTATACTTTGGTACAGGTACGGCTACCGTTGCTGGGCTCATATTTGAGCCATAATAAAATACTAAAGAAGTTATGGAGTCTAAAAAAATTTCAAATCGTGAGCGAGAAGTCCTCGAGCTCACAGCGGGCGAGCTTACCGCTAAAGAAATCGCTCATCAACTATTTATTAGTACTCATACGGTGATCTCTCACCGTAAGAATCTCATGTGTAAGCTCGAAGTAAGATCAATCGCCGGACTCGTCCGTCGAGGATTTGAAACAGGTATTCTACACTTTTAATTTATCAGTAAAAAATACTACTATGAAACATTTATTTATTCTATTTACCACTTTACTTAGCGTTGGGACCTTGGTGGCTCAACATACTGAAATTGAGTATGATTCTGAAGGTGGAGATCCTCAATTATTATTAACTGAAACAGGTGCCGGGGGTGGTTTTTCTAGACTAACTTTTGAAAATGAGAACCCAGGGCATTGGACTTTCGCAGCAAGAACGGGCCCTTCAGCAACTGACGATGACTTTAGTTTATTTTATAATAATGGAACATTGGGTTTCAATATTCTAAATGTAGATGGTGATCTTGGCGTATTCAATTTTGAGTCTGATTTAAAAATCAATAGAAATAGAGGCACTGACCCCAACGTCATTTTTGATGTAGAAGACGGAAATATCGCTGAAATCAACTTTGAAGCTAATTCTGGTCAGGAAGCATATTTCAGATATTTTGCTCAACAGAATGGTACAGCGATTCCTCCTTATATGGAGATCTCAACGCCAGGTGGAGAAAACTTCCTGACTATGTTTTCAGGATCAGGGGGAGCATCCAATACTTTTGGCCCAAGCGCGTTAGGGTCAGGTGGTGGCGGCGGAGCCAGATTAAGAGTTGTACATAATAGTAATGCTAGCGATGGAATATTAAGGCTCATTGAAACTGAGGCTACTGATTTTGCTCGAATGTTCTTTACGAATCAAGGATCTTCAAACCGATTTGCCATTGCTTCTAATCCGGGCAATGCTGACCCAAGAATGGATCTGGGTTTTAATGGAACTTCTCAATTAACTATTGACGGGGATGATGAACTGGTAGGAGTTAATACTAATCCTATGTACACATTACATGTTGAGCACGGGTCAAATAGCCCAAGTGTTGCTGGGAGTACTGAAGGATTAAATATTACAAATTCTGGTAATGACGATAGCTGGACCTTCTATACCAGGACCAATAGTGGAGGTGATTTACAGTTATACTATGATAACCTTACTACCCCTGCAAGCACAGTTCCTCCAGCTTTAAGAGGCACATTCGATTCTAGCAATGGGGCCTATACTAATACCTCAGACATCAGACTCAAGAAAAACATTACTACTCTTGAGAATCAATTAGGCAAGGTGTTAAGCCTCAGGCCAACACGATACCAGTTCAAGGATAACAGTAATGAGCCAGATGAATATACATTAGGTCTCATCGCTCAAGAAGTTCAAAAAGTAATTCCTGAAGTCGTTGCGCAGATCACAGATTTAGAAGAAGATGGAACAGATTACTTAGGTATTGCATACGCTGAGCTCATACCAGTATTAATAGGGGCCATCCAAGAACAACAAGAGATTATTGACAGTCAAAAGGATCAAATGACTGCTATGCAATCTAAGATTGATGATGTGCTATCTATGGTCGTTTCATTATCAGCCGATACTGATGACTCATTGAAAACAACATCAGAAGATTAAAATAAGGACTCCGACTTTATTTTAAAAATGCACCCAGCTGTTGTTACTCAGCTGGGTGTTTTTTTGTATAGGATAGAAATAGACAGTGGTGTTGGCTATTTATGTATTTTGCTCATAAATCTTATCACTATGTCTAACCGGCGTAAATTCCTTAAAAACTCCATTGTGGCTGGTGCATTGCTGCCTTCCCTGGCATGCCAGCCTTCAAACTCAAATAAGGAGAAAAGGATCTCCATCATCAAACCTGCGGTCATCTCAACTTGGAATCATGGCATATCTGCTAATAATGCGGCATGGTCAATTCTCAATAGTGGAGGTAAAGCGATCGACGCAGTAGAGGCTGGCGTAAGAGTTACAGAATCTGATCCCACTGGTCAGAGTGTAGGAATCGGTGGCCGTCCAGACATGAATGGCGAAGTGACGCTCGACGCCTGTATCATGAATGAACACGGAGATTGCGGATCCGTAGCATGTCTTAAGAATATCGAGCACCCCATCTCCGTAGCCAGACAAGTAATGGAAGAAACACCACATGTGATGCTTGTAGGCGATGGAGCTAAGCAGTTTGCACTGGAGAAAGGCCACCCAGAAATCAACCTGCTTACTGAGCAGTCCAGATCAGAATGGGAGAAATGGCAAGCCTCTGAGCGTAAAGTGCTCCCCAAGATTAATGTAGAAAATCATGATACCATCGGACTCTTAGCGCTGGATAGTCATGGCGACCTCTCTGGTGCATGTACCACGAGTGGGGCAGCATGGAAGCTCCCTGGCCGAGTAGGAGACTCGCCTATCATCGGAGCAGGACTCTATGTAGATAATGAAGTAGGGGGAGCAACTGCTACTGGCTGGGGCGAGGCTGTGATTAGGGCTGTAGGTTGCTTCTTAGTAGTAGAGCTTATGCGCCAGGGTAACAATCCTAAGAGAGCCTGCGAGCTAGCCGTAGAACGTGTCATCAGTAAGAATCCCGACTGGCGAGAGATACAAGTAGGGTTCATAGCCTTAGCTAAAGATGGGAGCTATGGAGGATACTGCATACAATCTGGGTTTGACTATGCTGTACAGACACCTGAACTTGATAATCAAATGATTAACAGTGGTAGCAGAATCTAATCCCCTTCTGGAGATCTGTATCGACAACTACGACGATGCGGTCATTGCGATCGATAATGGCGCTGACCGAATAGAGACCTGCAGTAGCTTGGATCAAGATGGGCTTACACCAATAATAGGATTAGTAACCCAGATTGATAACTACTCGGATATTCCTCAGCGGATCATGATTAGACCAAGAGCTGGCAACTTCTGTTATGATATGCAAGAAGTTCTGGAGATGGTGGCACAGATAGAACAATTCAAAGAACTCGGCGTCGACGGATTTGTATTTGGGTGTTTAGACGTGTTTGGCGATATCGATGAATCGGCCCTGTCATTAATAACAGAAGCTTGTGAAGGATATGGCATGACTTTTCATCGAGCATTTGATAGTATCTCGGATCAACAGGAAGCCCTTACTCTTCTGAAGGAATATGAGATAGATACCGTCTTAACTTCTGGTAGGCCAGGAGCGGCAATTAACAATATAGGAATCCTTCAAAAGCTGCATCAGTGGTCTGGGGATATTGACATACTCATAGGTGGTGGAGTAGCGCTTGATAATGCTGAGCGCTTGCTACGACATACTGGGAGCACAACGCTCCATGCAAGCCTCAATGTTGACGGCAAAAAAGAAAGCCCCGAACAAAAAGTTCAAGGCTTGAAAAAATGTCTTTTAGATTAATCTTAGACCCTAGCATCTTAGGATTGATAGATGTAACTTAGCGATTTTATGGTCTTGATTTTTGGCTCTTTATATCTAAGGAAAAGAACAATAATACATCAGAGAACAATGATTGTGTAAATCAAGTTGAAGATACCTCCACGCTGGTTGGCATGAAAAGCAGGTTAACAACATTACTAGGTCATTGATGCTGGAAGCCTCTCCAAACGACTATTTAGTCGATCCTATGGTTGTTTTGAAAATTGGGAATTAGAACATTTATGAAAGATTCTGACCTTCTTAGTACTTAACCTTAATATCCTATGGACATGATCCCAAATTCCACCAAGAATCGATATTAATCACTTATATCATCTTAGCGATCATGTTGTTCTGTAAACGCCTTACTCGCATAATTATATAGCAAGAAGCATACTACCGCAATTACTATGAGACCCGGAATACTTCCGAATGGGCGCTCAGCAATCGCCAAAACATCAGCACTTTCATAGATAGCAACAGGTATTGCTAGAACTATCCCTACAAGTGCTTCACCAGTGATCAAGCCAGAAGCGAAGAGTAATCCAGTGCTTTCGCTACTCTGTTTGCTGCTTTCGAGATCGGAGACTTTTGAGGCATTGTTCTTTTGATACTTGGAAACCGCCCAAGCTATTAACCCTCCCACCATGATTGCACTATCCAGTTCAAATGGTAGATAGATACCTACTGCTACTGCTAATACGGGAATCCTAAAGTCTGATCCTCGCTTTTCCTGATATACATCAAGTAAGATGATGGCAACGCCTATCGCCATACCAGCATAAATCATCGGCCATGGTAGGTTACCACTGAAGACGCCCTCTGCGACACTCTGCATGAGGGTCGCCTGTGGTGCAGTAAGCGAATCGGGATTAGCCTCTGTAGCTGGTCCAAATCCATATGCACTATGTAATAGTTGTAGTACAAGGGGCATAACGATGGCCGCACTAATGACGCCGACCATCTGCATAATCTGTTGCTTTTGAGGCGTTGCACCGAGGATATGTCCAGCCTTGAGGTCTTGCATATTATCACCAGCGATAGCTGCAGCACAGCATACCACTGCACCAATCAATATGGCTGCTGCGGGCCCTTTCTCAGAATCACTGCCGAGTATGAGTACTAAGATGAGCGAGGCAGTAAGTATAGTAGCAATAGTAACTCCTGAGATCGGATTGTTAGAGCTGCCCACAAGTCCCGCCATATAACCCGCTACTGCGGAGAATAAGAATCCGGCGATCACCATAAATACAGCCATCATACCAGAAATGACCACATCATGGATCTCTTGTAGATAGATGATGAAGACAGGGATGATCATAATCCCTATGGCGACCATCACCCATGACATGGGAGTATCTCTTTCAGTGCGCTTAAGCTTAGAGACATCCACTTTATTCTTTAATGCATCCAGTCCACTTTTTGCAGCGAATCCTATTGAGCTGCGTAGCTTGATCAGCGCCCACAGACCTCCAACGACCATAGCGCCTACGCCTAAGTATCTGATCTGTGAGGTCCATATCTGCCAACCTGTATCAATAGCTTCCTGACCGCCTCCGACAGATATGTCATTGGCGATGATATGCCACGGTATAGCTATCCACCAACTGATGACACCACCAGCAAATACAAGGAAGGAGATTCGCAGACCTACAATGTATCCTACGCCGATCAGCGCCGGCGATAGATTGACGCCCATATATCCATAAAACTTGCCGCCTAAGTAGCTGGCACCCTCGCTAACTCCTGCCCACAGGCGCAGTCCTGATTCGCTCAGCTTGACGAGTGCGCCTATTACCGAACCTATCAATAGAAACTTGACAGCTTTGCCGCCCTTCTCACCAGTCTTAAGAACCTCAGAGGTAGCAACACCCTCGGGGAATTGCAACTTTTGCTCGACGATTAATGCTGATCTAAGAGGTACAGTAAAGAGAACTCCCAGGATACCGCCACTCAAGGCGATGAGGACAGTCTCCCAATAGTTGAACTCCGACCAATAGCCCATTAGCACAAGTGCTGGAATGGTAAAGATCACCCCAGCTGCTACCGACTCTCCTGCTGATGCCGCTGTCTGCACGATGTTGTTCTCCAGGATGTTATGATTCTTAAAGAGCCGTAGTATCGCCATCGACATCACTGCTGCTGGTATCGAGGCTGATACCGTCAAGCCAGCGAACAAACCTAAATAGGCATTTGCCGCAGCAAGTAGCATACTTAGTAACGCACCGAGGATAAACGCCTTGACAGTAGTCTCAGGTAGCTTAGTGGTATGTGGTATATAGGATTTGTGTTCTTCGGACATGGTTGATTATTTGACATCACCCATCCACTTCTTGAGGATTGGGGACAATAGAATTAGGATGATACCTACTCCTATTCCGGAGTAAACAAAATTCATAAATAGATTTGGCATCTGGCTCAGGTCATTAGGATCAAAGCGCCCAGCTACAAGTCCAGCAACTAAGTTGCCTGCTGCTGTACCAACAAACCACATCCCCATCATCTGACTCACATATCGTCTTGGTGCAAGTTTGGTCATTGTACTCAGCCCCACAGGACTTAAACACAGCTCTCCGCATGTATGTAGGAAATATGCAGCGATTAAAAAGAATGCTCCTGCTTTAAGGCCTTCTGCCGCTATCCCAGCCGCTACTACCATCAGGTAGAATCCGACACCAACAAGAATTAGACCTATCGCAAACTTAATAGGTGTTCGTGGATTCAAATTCTTAGCAGCTAAGCTTATCCACAATGCACCAAATACAGGTGCGAAGGTGATTAGAAAAAATGGGTTGATAGATTGAAACCATGACGCCGGCATTTCCCATCCAAAGATACTTTTGTTCGTAAAATCTCTGGCGAAGAGGTTAAATGATGAACCATGTTGTTCAAATCCTGACCAGAAAACTGCTGCACAGATTATCAATAAGAAGATGACACCAACCTTTTTCTTTTCATCTGTATTAAGCCCCCCAGCCAGGAATACATATCCAAAGTATGCAAAAGCAATAAGGCAGATCAGTATAATCGTAGCCTCGGCTAATCCTGTGGCGGTTAGTATATTAATTTGACCTGTAAATTGTAACAGGGCTAAAATACCAATGGTTAGTCCTGCGATTAGAAAACCCAACTTGGAGTTGCCAGTGCTTTCATATTGAGCATTATCCTCTTGGATATTTGGCTTAAGTCCTATCTCTCCAAGATTGCCTGCCATCATGCGGTACTGTAATAAACCAAATGCCATTCCAACACCAGCAATAGCAAATCCTAAGTGCCAATTGATATTTTCTGCAAAGTAGCCACAAACCAATGGTCCCAAGACTGCACCAACATTAATACCCATGTAGAATATATAGAAGCCCGCATCTCGCTTAGCTGCTTCGTCAGGACCATATAAGTCTCCGACAATTGTGCTCACGTTAGGCTTGAGTAAACCCGTACCTACAACTATAAATATGAGTCCAATGAAAAAGCTGGTTGTATTGGGTATAGCAAGTATAAAGTGCCCAATCATGATAATAATCCCACCATACCATATGGCCTTCCGAGATCCGATCATTCGATCTGCAATCCAGCCTCCTGGAAGCGCCAAAAGGTAAACAAAGCAGGTGTATAGGCCATATATTGCCCCAGTAGTCTCCTCAGTAAATGCTAAGCCCCCCTCTGCTAATGGGGTAGTCATGAACAATACAAGTAGAGCTCTCATACCGTAGTACGAAAATCGCTCCCACATTTCCGTGAAAAACAAAGTAGAAAGGCCTATAGGGTGCCCAAAAAATGTCTTACTCATTAGATTGATTTATGTTGTTGATATCCCTAAAAATAGATTTTTAGTTTGAAAGAACGACCTGCAGCAAGATATGAGTTGATTGTTCAGTGCAAGCAGCCGTTTTTTGTTAGCTGAAAAGTGAAAAATGTGTACTAAAGCGACTTTGCGAGCAAGATATCAATTGATTAAAGAGCTTAGCCAGAATTTTGTGTTTGGAAGAGAAAGGCACCGAACTTTCATA
>CAZAXY010000106.1:0-11477 GCA_964489125.1 uncultured Saprospiraceae bacterium | reverse complement strand
TAGCAGGTGGCTTCCTATGGAACTGGCTGCATCACGTCAACGAACCTGTCAATGCAGATTTTACAGTTCAGCATAAGCCAGCATTGGAATTGCTGAAGGAATGGTATAAGTGATTTAGGAAGATTGATTGGGTCCTAAAGCGTGGATTTAGGCTTTTCTAATTATCTAATTGAAAAGGGACTTTTTTCATCTTAGATTCTAAGCAGTTAATTGCTCAACTCGCCCGCTGGGCGATACTAACACCTGTCAAGATAATCAAACCACTTACGATGTGATAACTATGCAGTGGTTGCCCAAGTGCGATGCCAAAAAGCACCGCTGTCAATGGAACGAGATTAAGGAACATGCTTGCGCGATCAGGGCCAATCATTGCGACACCTTTGTTAAAAAAGAGATAGGCTAATGCCGTGCCCAAGGTACCAATACCCAGGCACCATAGCCAATAATATGGCCCATGGCTCACACTGATAGAAACTGGCTGAATTGAGAGCAATAGCAAGAAGCCTATTAAGCATCCAATATTAGTCAGCGTGGTAAAATTGAGACTGGATAAATTACCCTGATACATCTTCACCCATACATTGTGCAACGCAAAGATCATAGCGCCGCCGAAAATATAGAGATCACCACGATTCAGTTGTAGGGATTGTATCTGCTGCCAATCACCTTGAAACAGCAGATAAGCTACTCCAAAAATAGAGACCATGGCTCCGATTATATGATATCGTGTGATTTTCACACCGAGCAACCAAGAGGCAATCAGTATAGTCATGATAGGATTGAGATTGACGAGTAGAGATGCATTTATGGCATCTGTAAGTTGTAATCCCTTGAAGAATAGAAGATTGAAAGCGAATAAGCCTATGAAGCCGACCAGCACTACTCCTTTGATCGAGACATCCCGAAGTTTGATTTTCTTCAAGGCTGTCCAGCCGATAAGTATAAGCGTAATCACTCCAAAGACATATCTCCACACTGCCGCTTCTATGAAGCTTGATTCTGCCATCAATAGCTGGGCGAAATGAAAATTCATGCCCCAAAATATCGCCGACAAAATCAGATAGAACTCTGCTCGCATGGTAGCAATGTATGGTTATTTAAGTCAGATCACTGCTTAATTAGTGCTGAAACACAAATGATATCGCCTTTTACGAAAATTAAAAAACCGCTCTCCGAAAGGTTTTCGAAGAGCGGCACATGCAGTGAAAGACAATATGTCTATTGTAAACCAGAGTTATCGAATCACTGCCAGCTTTTGAAAATCAATTTGCTCATTAGCTTGAATTCGAACTAAGTAGACTCCTTTTGGTAATTGAGAAGTATTAATTCGATATATGTGGTTATTAGCGGCACTAACATTACCGTTAAACACTTCATTTATCACGTTGCCTCGAGTGTCAATGAGATGAATCTGTACGAACTGTCCTAATTCTGTCTCATACTTAATCGTTGCTTCGGACCCCGCTGGATTAGGGAAAATGGTCATTTGAGGAGTACTATCGGTGATGCGATCAGTGGACACAAATCCATCTAACTCATCAGATAAGAAGCTTCCTTCTTCACTCGACTCCATAAAGCTGAAGCTGATATTCTGAGTAACAGTATCTGACACATTACCAGAGCAATCTGTAGCTACCCAAGTCCTTTCAATTTCAACTCCCTGGCAGCACTCCTGATCAAATGCAAAGTCACCAGATACAGACAAGTCAGAAAATACTTCACCATTAACAACGAGGGTACCCTCGGCTATGAACCATCCTCCATTACCAAAACTATCATTTACATTGTTCGCTCCGACACCTACTTGATAAGCGAAAAATAAATTAGTTGGTGCATGAAGCAAAGTAAATTCAGAACCTTCTAAGTGTCCAAAACCAGTTAAGGTTGCGTTTTCTTCATCGATTAGATAATAGGTCCAATCTGCAAAACCGCCAGTCTCACATTCATCTTTATCCCCGGTGGCGAACGATTGATTTGCCCATTGTTCATAGTTCATACCATTAATTAGCCTCACGTCAAATTCGAACCCTCCATTAGGATTGAGGTTATCGGTTACTATACCACTAAGTCTGGCCGTTCCATCTGGAAATTCCACTAAAGTAGACTCAAGATTAGAGAAGAACTCAACGGTTGGAAGATCAAAAAATACCATAGACCAGATCTCATCTTCATGGCATACTGGTGCGGCTGGTTGCAATAACCTGCATTCATTCCCAGCATTTTCAACTACCTGTTCAGTCATAGTCACTGTAACATCATCATCACAATTATCTACGGCAGTTACATCAGGAGCCGCTGGAATTTCTGAGTCACAATCTAATACTAAGTCTTCTGGTGCATCAACGATTTCAGGAGGTGTAGTATCCTGAATGGTGATTATATAGCTATCTGTGGCTGTATTGCCACATTCATCAGTAGCAGTACAATTTACAATCAGGACTCCATTCCCACATTCATCAGTATCCTCTACCACCATGCAGTTCACCTCGGGTGAGCTACAATTGTCTGTAGCCTCAGGGGTTGCTAATTCTCCTACATCATCTAAACATTCGACTGTCTCATCATCTGGTACATTAATAAATACTGGGGCTTCTGTATCATCCACAATAATCACCTGACTTACGCTGCTGGTATTACCGCAAACATCCGAAAATGTCCATGTCCGAGTCAGGGTAAAACTATTGGGACAGTCTCCTGGCACAGTTTCGGAAGTAGGAGCTACCGTAATATCACCACTGCACACATCCATTGCGGTGAGAGTCATAGGCTCGGGAACATCTGATTCACACTGCACTGCCAACGGTTCTGGTGCTGCTGGCGGCACTGGAGTCTGAGTGTCTATAATTGTCACGACCCTTACGACCGTCGTAGAATTGCCACACTCGTCTGTAGCTGTAAAGCTCGAAGTCTGAATCTCAGTACAATCATCAATAGCCACACTACTCTGTGCAGATTCTGTAAAGGTCCCACAATTATCTGTCCATATCGGGACATATGTCGGCACTTCCTCTCCACACTCTATAGTTATATCCGCCGGAGGATTGGTGATCACAGGTGTTTCCGTATCATCAACTGTAATCACTTGACTCACGCTGCTCATGTTTCCACAAACATCCAAAAAAGTCCATGTCCGTGTAACTGTAAAGTTGTTAGGGCAATCTCCTGGTTCAACTACATCTGCAACTTCGCCAGTCACAAAATCATCTGAACAAGAATCGAAAGCGAACAACTCATCAGCTGAAGGCACCTCATCACTGCACTGAACAGATAATGCTTCTGGCGCACTCGGTGGAACAGGTGCTTCAGTATCAATAATGGTGATATTCCACACTACGGTTGCTGTGTTACCGCATTCATCAACGGCCATAAAGCTGAAAGACTGAATCTCTGTGCATTGATCACCAGAAACACTGCTCGTGGCGGTCTCCGTGAATGCCCCACAATTGTCTGTCCATATAGGTGTAAAAGTTGGTAACTCATCACCACATTCTATTGTTACATCCATCGGCGGATTAGAGATCATTGGTGCTTCTGTATCTTCTACAGTTATTATCTGATTCACACTACTGGCATTGCCACATACATCAGCAAATGTCCATGTCCGAGTTACCGTAAAGCTATTAGGGCAAGCTCCTGGTTCTACCTCGTCTGTAGACACCCCTTGGATTGTGCCACTGCACACATCTGCCGCAGTAAGTACAGTAGGTCCAGGAACATCATCTGCACACAGTACAGTTAACGGCTCCGGTGCTGCTGGCGGAACAGGAGCCTGGCTATCTATGATCGTCACAACTCTTACTACTGTTGTAGAATTACCACATTCGTCCGTAGCTGTAAAACTTGATGTTTGAATCTCAGTACATTCATCTTGAGCAACACTGCTCACCGCAGTTTCTGTGAATGATCCACAATTGTCTGTCCATACGGGCACATATGCTGGCACTTCCTCACCGCACTCGATAGTTATATCCATCGGTGGATTGGTGATCACCGGTGCCTCAGTATCATTTACAGTAATCACTTGACTCACACTGCTTGTATTGCCACAAGCATCAATAAAAGTCCATGTCCGAGTTAAGGTAAAGCTATTGGGGCAACTCCCTGGCAGTATTTCAGCGGATGGTGCTGCGTCAATTGCACCATCACACTCGTCAGTTGCTGTGAGCACTACAGCCGCAGGTACGTCATCTGTACATTGGACATTTATTGACTCTGGCGCCTCTGGCACCAATGGTGCATCGGTGTCATTAACTATAATTATTTGGCTAACACTACTGACATTGCCGCATACATCGGTAAACGTCCATATTCGAGTGACTGTAAAGCTATTCGGGCAGTCTCCATCAACTATGTTCTCTTCAAGAACTCCAACTATTGTTCCATCACAATTATCCGTAGCTGATAAAGCTTGTGCTTCTCCAACTTCATCGGCACATTGTACCGTCGCCCCAGCTGGCGCTACCGGAGTTATGGGAGCTTCTGTGTCAACGACAGTAATCGTTTGAGTACACATGGAGATTCCACCACATTCATCTTCAGCGGTCCAGGTTCTTAATATAGTGGTAATGCATCCTTCAGTCTCTTGCGTTTCTGTTAATTGTATACTGGCGATTTCAATATTACTACATCCGTGAGATACCATTGGCTCAACCGGTTCAGGCACTTCAGATGGACATTCATAGGTTTCATCTGCTGGACATTCTATCATTGGTCCTGATTCATTGGTCAGGTCGATGATCTGAACCGCCGTAGAAGAATTGCCACACATATCAGTAGCCGTGTAGGTTCGCTGAAGTGTTCCCAGGCATCCAGGAGAGAAAAAGAAATCTTCAAATGTTATGGTAACGTCACTACAATTATCAGTTGCACTAATTCCTAATTCTTCTAGAGTAAGGTTGCCACAATCAGCGACAATTCCAACTTCAAAATCTGCAAAGACTGGAGCAGTCGTATCATTCCCACAATCGCATGCTTCAGACGATTCACATGGATTGCCATTTTCATCTACAGGTTCAAATACTTCAAAGGCTATTTCTGATGAACAACCTAATTCTTCTGAGGATATGATGGCTGTATACATTCCTGGAGCTAAATCCGCTTGCAAAACTGGTGAGAATCCAACACCACTATCTAATATCTCAAAATCTACTTCATCGCCATTCTCATCTAATATTGAACCAGTAATAAGTTCCTCATCAAGATTAACTGCAGCAACATTTGTTTCAGGAATCTCACAAGTAGGTTGGAATATTTCGAAGACTATGCAAGCCTCTTCGGATTCACAAGGTGATCCATCTGCATTCATTGGTGCCAACACCTCAAAAGTGGCACTGCCAGTGCAGCCATCAGGATTGATGAATGTAAAAGTGTATAGTCCAGGCTCTAATACTTCAGATACAAGAAAGGTCAGCAAACCAGCATCATCGGCGGTTGCCATCAACTGTGGTTGAGCAGGGCCATCAACAGAAAAAGCTTCTAAACCAGCAAGGAAATCTCCTTCTAATGCGGGTTCAATATTAAATATTATAGTTGTGGTTGCATCTTCACAGCTTGCAGGCGTAGTATCTAAGTTAACGATCAACTCGTCACACTCTTCAGCCATCGGGCAGTTCTCATCAAACACAAGTACGGCGTCAGAAATACCAGTATATCCTCCTTGATTTAGTACGATACCTGACTCATCAACTTCTACTGGTGTTGATCCTAATATACCGTCATTATCAGGGTCGTCATGCCCCGCCTCAGTGACATCAAAACAGCCATCTCCATCTGAATCAGGATCCTCCGGATCAGATATGCCATCCATATCCGTATCAAAACAAATCTGGTCTATTTGGAAATTGATATCTAAGTCCATAGTAGTCCGGTTATTATTCCAAGAAATTGATGTAGTACCATCAGGCAAATCTTCCCATATCAACTCCATGAAACCATTCGTTATACGCTGCGAAATTCCTTGACCATTAAAAATGACCCGCTCTTCACCTTCGCCGAATCCTTCACCCGATTCAAAAATTTGTACTTCTTCGCCAATCACTTCAGTTGGAAAAACACTAAAATTATCCATCCATTCCGTAGGGTCTCCAAAGGAATCGGAATCAAAATCTATTGCAGTAATCCTCAGATCCTTGACAGCAAAAGGAAAATCGATCACGAAACGATTTACGTTTTCATTGCCCCGATCCAGATTAAAGCTATTTGGAAAACCGATATCAAATAATGCATCATCAGTCACCATACTTCCAACAGAGACGTTGAGCACTTGTCCCAAGTCTGTTAGAATGATTATCTCACTCGGGCCAAAGTCAGTCTCACTATAGTCAAATCCTGTACGACACTCCTGTGAATCAAGGATACCATCATTATCGTCATCGTCATCATCTCGATCTACAATACCGTCCATATCTGTGTCCGTACTATCCATCAACATCATTGTAGAAAACTCAAATACAAACAAATTTGGATCTTCTCCGACACCACCATCTGGGACTATTATTCTATTGCTTCCACTACTCACAGATACATTTCTAATATTAGGAAGACCTTCAACAACGAACTCCTCCCCTTCTAACATCACTACTCCACCGTCTTCGACGATGGTTACAATGTCCACGACACCTTCGATAGTTCGAGATACACAGACACTCCCGTCTCCATTTATATCATAATCAGTTATCTCTCCAATTGGAAATGGATCAGTACTTGTAAAAGTCTCTACGCCATCCCAAACAGTAATCATACCTATTTGATCAGGTATATTAGTAATTACCAAACAGGACGTTAGGTCTCCAGCGGCGGTAGTTACCTGACCATCAATTGTACCTACTTCTTGACCTTGTACAGTATACAGAGCGGTACGATCGTTATCGCCATTAACTACACAGAAAAATTGACCATTCTCTGATACAAATCCGTTGACTATTGAACCGCTTGAAATACTCGTAATAGCACTTACATTAGCTTGTGTACTAATCATGCCTCCTTGAGTCAAGTTGCCGCAATCTACTCCAAGAACTTCATCTCCATCTTCCGAAAACACGGTTTGATATAATATGTATTGACCGCTTCCTGTTACGTCAAAGATTCGGCTTACACGACTGCCCTCTCTGTCTGAAATGTTCAGTGTGTTGGAGGTAAAAGAGTTCCCTTCACGATATGAACATTGAGATGTGAACCCCTCCGACAAATTAACAAATATTGAGTTTCCATCAGCCGAAATAAAAATCTCAGTAACAGATGTTTCTGTTATTATTTCGCCACCAATCGGTGTCCATGTATCTCCGATTAACTCACAGACATAATATCCGCCAGAAGAGCTGAATGCGATTACTGTACCATCTCCATTCAGCACAGATAAGCGCCCGTCACCGAGATCACTGATCGTATTACCTATCTGTCGATCATCATCTATATCACCAGTCACTGAACAAGGGTTTCCATCTTCATCGGTAACTTCAGGTATTTCTACAACGATATCTCCGCGACATCCATCAGGATTAATAAAGGTGAACGTATATGTTCCAGGGGGCAATTCCTGACCTACTCCAGAGCTTAGGATGTTCACTCCGTCATCTGAGGTTCCTATTGTCACATCCGTTATTGGTCCATCTACAACAGATTCAAATCCAACTCTCAGTGGTGGATCTGTAGCAAATGCAAACTGAGTAATGGGATTATCGCATGTAGCAGGCATCAGCGCAAAAATGAATCCGCTTATACTTGTGCATTCTTGCTCCATACATTGACCTTGGTCAATGGCGATTCCCGCCCTACCAGTAAACGTACAGTCCCCTAATGTGAATGTAAAATCAACATTTACTCTACTTGGGATCTCACCACAACTTTCGCAAGACAGCATGCCGTCTACGCAGGTTACGCCAACATTGACACTCCCATCAAATGGGCTAAAGGTTGTGCTACCTTCGGGATTATTACCAGCGCCCCCATTGCCTGCGACCGCATTCTCGTCAAGCAGAACGGTAAAGTTGTAATTGTATGAAGCGTATTCAAACGGAGGATTTGCAATAGCTGTGCCGGTCCAGCTAAACTCTCCAGTTTCAGTATTCAGGTCAAATGTTAATTCGACTAAATCCGACAGTTCAAAATCTGTGCATTGGACTTGACTACAGGAGCTCTCAGAGCTAAGCGTAATCATAATAGTCGTATCACAATCATTGGATCCGATGCCATCTGCCATGAATGACACCCTCGAGCCCTCAAATGGAAATGTTCCATCCTGACAACTATATGAATAAGGAATAACGTAAGACAGCGACTCCCCTTCTTCTGTACTTGCACCACCAGTGTATGGAGGTAAATCATCGTCAACTTCAACTTCGAGATTAGTAGCAAAGCTACCGACATCATTAAAAGTTAGGGTGATCTCACCATTGATAACTCCATCTGTTTGAGTAAAATTTTCTGTTACTACAACATTATAGTTATCGCACTGTGCTCTAAGCACACTTGTGATCATCATACAGAAGACGATGATCAGTAGATTGATAGAATAATTCATAATAAGGTAAGTTTTGGTATTTGTATTTTCTAGTGATTAAATAAACTCTGGTCGTAATCGAAGGTATACTGACTCTCAATTTTCACGACCTATCGTCTATCATGATGTTCTGAATAGCCACAGGAATGTTCTGAATGAGGTATATCAAAAAAGTTCAGTGCAGGTAATCCTAATAGGCCGTATTGATACACCTGTACAAGCGTATCCATTGTTACAATAACTGCAGTCTAATGATTAAGGCAGTAGGGCCTATTTATAATGAGCTATTAAAAGACGTAAAGTTAAATGTGCTCAACTAGGTGTTGTATGTTACGAGTAGCAGCATTTTAATTTTGGTTATATAATATTCTAATTACATTGCGAGAATCTATAAATCCAATTTTGCGTCATCTCAACTCACGGATACTATTCTTCCTAGCTATTAGCTGGTTGAGCTTAAAATTGTCTGCTCAAGATGATGTAGAAAATAAAAATTGTGTTCCGAACATAAGTCAGAATCACATCGATTCTCTGACTAACTTATTATTAGCGAATCGACCTATTCAGGTACTTCAAATCTCAGATAGCTTACTCTTAATTAATGATCAAATAGATTGCTCTGGTGTAATCAAGGTTCGCAGTGCGAAGGCTAACGCATACGAGCTATTATATAATTTTGAGGCAGCTATAGAAACATATTTAGATGTATTAGACAGTGCTAAAAAAATTCAGTCAATTGATGATCAAATTTGGATTTCTTTATCCCTCGCCAGAGCCTACGAGTTTATTGGCAGAGGTGAGCTCTGCTTGTTCTACCTCAATTATTCAAAACAACTAATTGACAGTCACAAACTTGATGTCTATCTATCTAGATATTATGTGCGGTTAGCCTCCTATCATCGCATCTATAACAATAGAGATTCATCACAAGTATATGCACAACTGGCAGTAGAATTAGGCGAACAATACAACGTGAATCGCTCTATTGGAGATGGCAGTCTCATATTGGGTGTTTTATCGAAAGACTTTGAAAGATCCATAAGTCACCTTCAGCGAGCTGCTGATACCTTTTTATCCATGGGAGATTATTCAGGTTCAATGTCTCAAGAATTAAACATTGCATTCAGATTGTACGAGATGAAAAAATATGATAGAACACATCAGAAATTGAGATATGTTGAGCGTAACCTTCCACATATAATAGACAACAAGAAATGGACTTTACAACTAAAGCTACGTTTAACATCTTTAAAAGCTGCGTTACATGAAGTAGTTGGCAATAAAGACTCGGTTATCATAGAGTTGAAAAACAAGATTAACTACACAAATGAATTTGGAGCACTTGTTAATCAAGAGCAGATTAACCAATTGTTAATTGATAATTCCGTAAAATTAGAACAAGAGAAGGTCGAGGATGCTAATCGGCGAGCTCTTTTTCTAATAATAAGTTCAATTTTACTTGGTATAATTTCAATCCTAGCCTTATGGGCATACATGTCCAATAGAGCAAGTAAAAGACATATTGAACAGCAAAATGAATTAATTTCTTCGCAATATGAGGACTTAGAAAATCTCTATAACTATAAAAGCACTTTGCTTAATGAAGTCCATCATCGCATCAAAAACAACCTACAGCTCATCATAAGCATACTTGCATTACAGAAGTCTAAATTGAATCCAGATCAAGATGCTGAAATACTTAGTGTATTAACCAATAGATTATCAAGTATTGCATTAATTCATGAGCAACTCTATAGTTTTAAGACTTTTGAGAGTATAGCTGTATTGACCTACTTGGAAAACTTAATGAGGAAATTTAGGTCGATAACCTCTCATACCAATATTACTTTTAATTCTGATATAAATGATGAACTTCATATTAATTTGGAGACAATCACTCCTCTTGGGTTGATATGGTCAGAATTAATTTCCAATTCATTAAAGTATAACCCGAACCTGGTTGACATTGTGCTGTCCATAAGTCTTGAGAAGAAGGGTGCCGAGTTTTACATGCATTACAAAGATAATGGGGTGGGTTATCCCAATGGAGAATTCACACCAGTTTCAAATGGTATGGGATACACAATCATAAATAGCCTTTCAACACAGCTTTTTTCAAAAACAAGAGTTTTTAATGATCATGGAGCCAATTTTATTATGATATTTGGTGAGAAACATGTATCAACCATATGAATCCTATTAAGGTATTAATAGTAGAGGATGAACTGCTCATATCAGAATCTATCAAACTTTACTTATTAGAGAGACAACATGAAGTTGTTGGGATGGCCGTCAACTATGAGCAAGCAGTTTCATTAATTCATGACAAAGAGCCTGACATAGTCCTGATAGACATAAGGTTATATGGACACAAGTCTGGCTTGGATGTCGCTGGATATCTTAATAATTTGGAACAGGTTATTCCGTTTGTGATATTGTCATCTCAATATGATCAATCAATCATTTCTCAAGCAACTCAGGCGGGAGCAGCAGGATATCTCACCAAGCCTATTTCTAAAGAGTCACTTTGGTCCACTATAGAGTTAGTGGCTCATAAAGCTCAAATTGAGGCGGTCAGCGATCATTATATAGAAATAAAAATTAAGAAAGGTCGACATCGTATTCCGCTACATGAGATAAATTATATAAAATCAGATCATGTATATGTTGAAATTGTCTGCGATAACTCAAAATTCTTCAGTAGATATTCACTTCGCGAAATGTTGAATAATCTCAATCGTCCAAATTTCATAAGGTGTCATAGATCTTATATAGTAAACACAAGTAAAATCACTACTTACTCCTCGTCAAAGGTGTGGATCCAGAATATCATGATCCCAGTTAGTGATAAATATCGAGCTAATCTAAAACTCTTAAGATCGAGCAATAAAGTCACAATAAGGACTTTCTAAAACGCACACCCGCTAGGTAGAGGATCTTGTGTAGATAGTTCTATGGCGCGATCTGGAGCTATTGACTC
>CAZAXY010000105.1:0-11580 GCA_964489125.1 uncultured Saprospiraceae bacterium | reverse complement strand
GTGGGATATAATCCTCTGTATTTAGTGGTGCACACAAGTCTTGCGAGCGCTGTCGCGAGCGAAGAAATTGTTCTTTGAGTGACTCCTGTACCTGAGGTCTAACCGCAGTAGCATCGAGTGTAATCATATATGTAACTAAATGAAATGATGCTTACTATTGTTTTTGCTTAAATACACGAATTACTCATTACACGCCACTCACTACTCATTATTCAACATTCACTATTTCCAACTATCGTCCTAAACGTCAGATTAACCCTTGGGGTCAGCACCTTCTTTGTCGGTGGCAGTCGATGCAACCAATATCGCTGACAGGACCCCGACATGGTTAATACACTACCGGACTGTAGGACTAGCTCTACTTTTTCTTTAGTCTCTTTATGCTTAAATACAAACTTCCGTTCCGCACCAAAACTTACGGAAGCGATTGCACCATCCCTCAGGAGCTCTGGCTCGTCGTCACTATGCCAGCCCATGCCTTCAGATCCATCATGATAGAGATTGAGGAGGCACGAGTTATAACTGTGTTCAGTCAGTTTTTCTATTACCTGCTTTATCGATTGGAGCTCTGTAGACCATGGTAGGGCAGTCTTGGTGCTTCTGGAGTAGGTGTAGGCATAGGGTTGATCGCCATACCACGCCACCTTGCGCTTCGTGATGATGCGCTTGCCAAACATGTGAATGATGTCTGACTCCCAGCTTATAGAATTGAATAGGCTGTCATAGTAGGTTTTAGCTAACTCATCATTAAAGGCGTCTTTGTAATAGCTCACCTCACCATCATAGGGCAATAGATTAGCAGATTCTTGTATGCTACTTGAGAATAGATCCATATGATCTATTGTGACTCAATTGTAGAATTGATCAGAATATTTAATTCAAACAATCTGGATGAGCTGCTATGATATCTTGATGTATAGGTTGATAGCTGAACCATCCAGCGATGGGGAAGCCTACTTCTTCATTGCGAGTTTTTAAAGCGACCTCATGAGCTATAGGCTGTGGCTTGATGCCAGTTTGCTCAGCCATGATCTGGGACTGACAGCAACGCTCCATACTGATGAACCACCAAGCGGCTTCTTCCACAGAGCCACCAACAGTGAGGATACCATGATTCTTCAGTATAGCGGCTTTTTTATCGCCCAAAGCATCAGCGATTCTATCGCCTTCGCTCGAGTCAACTACTACGCCAGTATAATCATCAAATAGACCGTGATCTTGATAAAATGCGCAAGCATCCTGAGTTAATGGATCTAAGAGTCTACCGAGTGTAGACCAAGTTTTGCCATAGAGAGAATGCGCATGAGCTGCCGCTATTACATCCGGTCGAGCGGCATGTATACGACCATGTATTGCAAATGCCGCTTTATTGAGCATCGTGTGTTTTCCTTCGACAATCTCACCAGCTTCGTCCACTAGGATAAGGTCAGAAACACAAATCTTATTAAAAGAGAGCCCAAATGGATTCACCCAAAACCTATGCTCGTGCTCTGGATCACGCACTGTAATATGACCAGCCACGCCCTCAGAAAAGCCGAATTTCCCAAAAACGCGAAATGCCGCTGCCAACTGTTCTTTTCGGTAGGCACGTTCCTCTTCTATAGAGTTTCTACTTGGTTTCATTGCTTCGAGATGGGCTGGATTAGCGACAGACATAAGTGAATCTTTTTACACGTAGGTGATTAAATAAGTTATTTGCTTTCAAATTTTAAAATTACTATACACTAAGGTATAAGACTTGTCAATAATTGAACGATGTCTTGAATAGTTAATCAGATAATTATAGTTGGTTAAGATGTGTGGCGACAGACATAAGATATAGTCTCAGCTTTAGTCAGAAAATTCATCAAATTAAAAAGAAGGGAGAAACGACCAGCACAAGTGGGCAGGGGAGTAGCTTAGTAGCATCGCCTCTGATGGTCAAGGGTATTGGGGTGGGCTACCTCGGCGAAGACGGGTTTTCGGCGACTGTAAAATCCACTCGCCAATGCATGAAACAAAATTATTGCTTACCCACCCGAAACTGATGTCTCGGGTCTCTTACTATTTACAACTGTCTATACTGTAAATTGCGAAGGCATGATTCACTAAGATTACGATAGGATTTGACTGCGGCTTTGTGACTGCTGATGTACCTTGTGAATCATTAAACAAGGTACACTTCATATGAGTGATATAGTTGTATTAGATGCCCAATACGCTAACCCTGGCGACCTAAAATGGGATGCCATTGAGGCATTAGGTCAGACTACAATCTATCAAGATTCCGCACCAGAACAGATTGTCGAACGATGCCGTGGCGCACGCTATATCGTAACCAACAAATGTATTATCGATAAGGAGGTCATTGATCAACTTCCAAGGCTGAGATGTATCTGTGTTAGTGCAACTGGCTATAATGTTGTTGATGTCGACTGGGCTCGCATAAAAAATATAGATGTCTGCAATGTCAGTGGGTATAGCACACCCTCTGTAGCTCAACATGCATTTGCAATGCTACTGAACATTACTAATGAGACAGCCAGATATAATGACAGCGTGAGCCGTGGAGAATGGGATGAATCTAAAGGGTGGTCTTACTGGTTTAATCCGATTCATGAGTTGAATGGTATGACATTGGGCCTATTAGGCTATGGCAATATTGCTCAAGAGGTCAGTAGGATAGCGCAGGCATTTGGGATGCGAGTTATAGCCCACCGTAGACGCCCAGAGTTGCACCAAGATGAGTCTGTAGGATTAGTGGAGGTGGATCGATTGTTTTCGCAATCAGATGTCTTGTCTCTCCACGTACCTCTGACGGCTGAGACAGAGCATATTATTAATCAGCAATCTCTAGCTCTGATGAAATCGACTTCGATCCTAATCAATACGGGGAGAGGTGGCTTAGTCGATGAGGCGGCTTTAGCACATAGCCTCTCTCAAGGGCAAATTGCACATGCGGCCGTCGATGTGTTAGTTGAGGAACCTCCCAATGCAAGTTGTCCGTTGATCGGAATAGAGAACTGTACTATTACACCCCATCAGGCTTGGGCCAGTAAACAAGCAAGGATAAGATTGATTGATGGTGTCGCTCAGAACATCCAGGCACATATGAATGGGACTCCACAAAATGTAGTCAATTAAAACCTCATTAGCTTTACTGATGTTGAATCCGTATATAGACTTACGACATACAGATCACCATACTGGCTTTCATCGAGTTGGGGATATTTGTCTTCACCGATGAGATGGTTGACAAGGACAGGAGTAGTATTAGAATGTCCGACGACTAATAGATTTTCGTCCAGCCCAGTTCGTATAGTATTGGCAAATTGTTCAAGCTGGCGTGGATCATAAGACTTAATCGATAAGCCCAGACGATCCGCAGTGGGTGCTGCTGTTTCTTGAGTGCGATTATACTCAGTAGAATAGATCGCATCGATTTCTTCAGTTGTAAGCACTCTGTTCAACGATTGAGCACGTGCGATGCCCTCGGGTGATAAGGATGGATTATCTACATCTTTCAACTTTTCGGCATGGCGCACCAAGTAGATCTTCCGAGAATGTGTATGCTTCTTGGTTTTACACGCTGTAATTCCGATAGTTAAGAGTAGAAGGATGATGAGGAGACGAATCATGGCAATCAGATTTAGATTCAAGATGAGCAATTCTGTGAATTATCTCATGCATCGTAATATTAATGATAAACAGTCAATAAATCAGAGTGGATGGAGATATCTAAAATAGTTGACGCATCTGTATGATAAGTCATCACTATCCATTGATTGATAGGTGATGGTATGTGTCACTCTGGATGTAAATCGGCATATTTCTCCTATTGTCCCAATGACAAATAAGCGCTGAGTTCTCTACAATTGGCAACAACGGAAATAACTGCTTAAGTTTGAGGGTATCGCAAAAACTCATTCTACCATGACAATTAACGTATGCCTTGTTCAAGAGAGTCCGGTCTTCTTTGACAAAGAAGCGACTCTGATGAAGCTCGAGTCACTTACGATGAATTGTGTGGATCAAGGTGCTGATCTGATCGTATTCCCAGAATCATTTGTGCCGGGTTATCCACGAGGATTCAGCTTCGGTGCAACCGTGGGTAAGCGAACCGAGGAAGGGCGTGAGTTGTACCACTTGTACCACCAAAACAGCATTGACCTCCAATCAGCCGACCGACAGCGTTTAGAGACTTTAGCTAAAGAGAGTGGAGCATACTTGATTATCGGCGTTACAGAAAGAGCAGCCCATCATGGCAGTCTATACTGCTCTATGCTCTATCTCTCCCCTCACAGAGGCCTATTAGCTGTTCATCGAAAGATAAAACCTACGGGTACCGAGCGTCTCATCTGGGCAGAAGCAGGCGGAGAGTCATTAGTAGCTGTAGATACTCGTATCGGCAGACTGGGAGGCCTAATCTGTTGGGAAAATTACATGCCGCTCGCTAGGATGTCTATGTATCAGCAGGGTGTGCAGATATATGTTGCACCGACAGCTGACTCCAGAGACGTATGGATACCAACTATGCAACACATCGCACTCGAAGGAAGATGTTTTGTGTTGGGATGTAACCAGTACTTTACTAAATCTATGTACCCAGCAGAATTTCAACACGTGGTAGAAGCTGAGGAAGAGCATTTCTGTCGTGGGGGAAGTGTAGTGGTGTCCCCACTCGGTCAGATTCTGACTGGTCCCTTGTTTGATAAGTCGGGGATAGTTAGCGCAGAAATTGATTTAGATGATATTACGAGAAGCAAGTTGGATTTTGATGTGATTGGTCATTACAATCGAGCAGACATCTTTGACTTTACAGTGAATGCGCAACCGAAGATTATCAAGGAATAATCCATACAATGCTATTCAACTTCTTATTTATCGTCACTATTTCTTGTTAGACTTCTCAAAGTTTTTCGACCAGCAAGGATATTTGTAAATCTTCGGTCATTTCTTAGGGGCTCATAAAGAGGGTCATTCTGCAATATTGCATCTGTAAGAGTCCCATCTTTAGACAATATAAATTTCAATTGTTCCATTGCTCTATCAATATTTCTATTGATTACCAATACCTGCAATAACTTTACATGCCATAAATATCCTATCAATGCATCTTGTTGGTAAGGCGTGAATTCAATACATTTTTCTGCATTCTCTATAGCCAATTCTGGTTCACCTGCGAATGCATAGCTCAATGCGATATCGCCGTACAATCGAGCATCATTATCATCTTCGATTATTTTATTTTGTAATACACGGACCGCTTTCATGGCTGACTCTTTTTGACGAGTTATATCCGACGAGTAATAGTAAATTTCAGCCTTGGCTAATTCAGTAGGGGTATATTGGTGCCGATCAAAGTAGATAATGTCAGATTCTTGATCTTCTACATAAGTCATGGCTTGCTTAATGTTCCCACTTTTTAAATGGAGCAGATAAGACATGTATTTAAAATAACTAGTGCGCTCTGCACTGGAATTCTCCAGGATTGATAAACCCTGGCTCAAATCCCATTTCCATATCATCATCAGTCTAGCCATTAAAATTGTCAAGAGTGAATTGTCTGGTAGAAACTCCAAGCTTTGAGCATAGACCTTTTCTACTCGTTCAAATGCATTTGCAAACTCTCCAATTTGCCCCGCATCCAAGATTGTCAATGGATTATTAGGATTCATTTTCAATAATTGCTCAATATTTATCAGTGCTTGTTTGAAATCCCCTTTTCTCTTAAGTGTATTCGCTAGTGCCCAGAATATGTCTTCAAAGTTTGGATACTCCGATTTCAATTCATTTAGTATGGAGATAGATTGATCATAATCGGAATCGAAATGATAGTATTGCCAAGCCTTTTCGATTTTCACTTCAGGTAAGTCAGGATCGATCAATAGTGCCTGATTTAAACTTGCTCTTGCTAGTTGGGCCCTTAACTCTGTTCTATCAAATTGATACCAATAGAGCAGTCTATTGCAAGCAGCAATTTTGACATGGGCTAATGTAAATTCGCGATCTAATTCCACTGCCTTATGATAGTTTTCCAATGCAAGCCTACTATTTACATCAGATGAGAATCCCTGAAGATTGTAGTAATGATTTCCCCTGAGATAGTAGTTATAGGCTTCTCTGATTTTTGTCGGAGCTTTTAATGTGCCTTCGGCCAAGTAGGGAGACATAGTAGCCTGCAATGAATTGACAATCTTAACAGCAATTTGAGACTGTGTTTTAAATATTTCCTCGACACTTAATTCGCTCTTGAATTCCTCAGACCATAGCACACGCTCTTCTTCGTCAGCATCTATCAGTGAAACATTGATGATAACCGAATTAGTCAATTGACGTACACTACCTTCCACGACATAACCAACGTCCAATTCCTTGGCAATTTCCAGTATTGACTTTGGGTTGACTTTGTATTGCATAACCGAGGTTCGGGAAATAGTTCTAAGATTTGACATTTTCTGCAATCTTAGTAATATCTCCTCCATAATACCATCGCTAAAATAGTCTCCTTGCTCTTTGTCAATATTTAAGTTAATGAAGGGAATTATTGCAATGGATTTTTGTGTGGTAACAGGATAGGGTTTGCTATTTAACTGGCTTAGTTTATTTCCAAGAAATAGCGCGACCAACATCAAAATGGATCCTATTAATATGGTTCTCTTGTAGTTGATAATCGCCTTATTTTCTGCAAGCTTCCCTTTCATCTCTGCCCGACGTGGGACTGGGAATCCCTTATTTGCCAGTGCATAAACAGTCATTGGTTGCGCCACATTTTTAAAATGAAATGAACCAAGATTTTTGCTTATTAGCTCAGGGTGACTTCTAAGATTATCAGCAACCTTCTTTGTGAATAAAACTGAATGCGGAATTCCAAGAGATTCGACCCGAGAAGCTAGATTAACCGCGTCCCCATAGATAGATTTGTCTTTTTCCACTATGTCTCCTTGATGAATACCTATACGTATGGGAACAACCAGCCCCGTACTCAGCTCCAGTTGAACTTCTCGAGCGCATTGTACTGCCAATATAGCACTAGGAAACATGCATAAACTACCGTCTCCATAGGTCTGAAAGATTTGCCCATTATACTCCGAAACTTTCTCCGAGAGTACTGATTGGTACCGAGAAAGTTTAAGTAGAGTTTTGCCTTCATCTTCTTGCATCATTGAGGTAAATCCTACAATATCCGCAAAGAAAATAGCCGCTAATCTTCGAGTTGTAATATCACTCATCTCATGGTTGCTCGATATGCAATAATAAGATAATCCTGAGGCCTTTTTCTCTAAATTACTATTGGTCTAACTATTCTTTCACCTATAGTGAAATTTGATATTCATCCTCTTATGCTTATCCTCAACAGTGCGTGTTAAGCTCTTTTGGACGGTAAAGCCTTTTTATCAACCATGTAAACAGTGAAAAAGTACACAAAAAAGAAAAGTTCTATCATAAAGTGGTTTACGTTGCTTGGAAAAAGGAGAATGAAACCAGGATCCTTTATTAATACAGAGTAGCTTGATACACAAAAAGGGGCAACTATATACTTGTTTAACCCAACGCCAATCCATTGAGACTCAACACTTTACGGATTGCCTTGACAGTTATCTATAACAGATCAGTACATAATCGTCATATTATAGAAAATAATAATGTATAACTGAAATAGGGTCTATAGTTCCATGATTGATTCTATTTCTTGAGGTGTTAGATCGGCGCAATCTGCAACTTTGTTTAGTACGTGTCTCATCTTCGACTCTTGATGTGCCATATCCTTCTTAGACATGATTAGATGCACGTTCATGCCTATTAAGAAAGAGGATATCGCTATTAGGATAGCTATCAGCCAGTGGATGCGTGGTGGAGTGGTGCGTTTTGGTCTTACGACATATTGAAATTGAATTTAATATATCTTATCTTCACAACAATTACTGTTAAAACTTACGCGTTTGATTGAAATTAGATATTCTAAGAAGAATACACCTTTCGTGTATGCATCCGAATTGCATAAAAAATTGAATATAAGAACACCCCTAAGAAAGTGGTTTCCAAGACAGACTAAATTCTTTGAAGAAGAGATTGATTATTTCAGGGTGGACAGAAAAGTCCGTGCTGAAAAAGGAGGAACTCAACTCGCGGCAGATTGGGCCATTCAATTAGAAATGGCAAAGCATATATCAGTAATGTGCAATTCAAGCGAAGGTAAAGCGATTAGGAAATATCTTTTGGGCTTAGACGATAAGGTTAAAGACGGAAAGCTACTAGATCGCAAACAGATTATTGCAATAATAGACTTAATAGAGGTTCTTGGATACTTTTCTGTTCAAGTGAAGTTGGAGCAAAATCATCACAGCATTTTTTCTAAAAGCGAAAATTGGTGGAATTATAGAGCCAGAATATTTGGTCAATCAGCTAGTGACCTAAAAGATATAATGCAAAAGCTTGGAAAGAAATATAAAAATCAGAGACAGGCGCTTTTGCATATAGATAAGTACGAATTGTTACGACGAGCATCATTTGATTTGTTTAAAGCAATGGGCAAGTCGGATGTATACTCAAAAAACATTAGTACGACAGTGAAAGAAATATCAAAGGAAATGGAGCCTGAAATTTACGATGATAGAAACATGTCGATAAGCTTCAAATCAGAGAAACAAGAAGCGACAATAAGAAATTTATATAGCCCAAAACAAAGGTTGATATTCAGTTGATCACCGATGCGTAACCATATGGTAAAACAACTCTAATCCCTTCCTGTCACTCTTCTTCTGAGTGGTAGCGAAATATATGCTTAGACGATTTAGATTGCTTCACAGCCTTTATTTTAGCCTCTACGTCTGTTTTCTTGACGCTTACTATCTTTTTCATTATAGAGTCAAAGTCTTTCATTATTTGGGTTGTTTTGGAATCAAGAACTTGATTCTATTTTCAGAATATTTTATTGCGTCTAATGTTGACAATATTGTAGCTATCAAACTATAGAAAAACAGAAAACAGAATATCAATACAAATATTTCAGCAATGTATTCATAAGATTCTTGATGCTTGCAGAATGTTGTGATTATAAAAAATATAATGGAGTAGAATAGAGCTACGAATAGAGCCAATACGGTGAATCTAAATGTATTAATTAGCTTTGAATAGTGACCATTGGTTTCAAGAAATTTAACGAAGTCGTCATCCGAAGAACTCATGATAAACGCCAATGCTGCAAAGAATATAGAGAAGACTATTGACAATACGCCAATTCCGACCTCCAATAGAGAGATGAACAAATCCATCTCTATCCAATCTGGTAGAAAATATACACAGATTGCCGTGCAAACAATCCCAATAAATGTATCTATTGATAATATATATCTATGAATAAAACTCACTTCTTGAACCTATTAGTAACGTCTTGAAATACTTTTCGTAGGCTTGTAATCTGATCTATGATATCTAAATCTCCTTTTATAAACTTCCTCAGAACAGTTTCGTTTTTGTCTGTACTTATAACGGTATCATTGCCATTTTCATCTAATCCTTCGCTTTTTGCCTTGCCGTATCCATCCTCTGCCATATGAATTTTTGCTGTCTCATCGTCAGAAATATTAAGCGACATACCTTTTTTAGCCTTTATCTCCTCTTTATAAGTTCTTGCATTCATTTCATTAAGCTTATCATCTACATCTTTCCATATATCCATATATCCCTGTTATTAGGATTGGAAGGCGTAAGGGTGATCGTTAGTTTAGTAATGGATTGCATAGTTTCTAAATACTTAATAAACTCATATTCTTGATTTACAGGGTAAATCATTGACTCAGCCCCAAAAGTGTCGTCAGCAGCCATTAAAATCGCTGAAAACGCTTCACAAAATGCTTTGCTATTAATTATGTTTCCATATGGATTATAAGCAATTAAATGGGTCTTCTCGGTTAAGAAGAATCTGCATTTGCCCATGATTGAATCCTTTATATACTCTATTGATGTCTGGTTATCCTTAACAACCTCCTCTTCTACATAGTCCTTGTATTTAACCAGTATACCCGTAAATAGCGTACCAATTTCTATATCAACCAATCTCTCCATATCAAATATTCTATAATTTATATATGGTTCGGGCCTGAATTTATTGCCAGTTTCTAAAAGCTTTAATAGAGGGTATTTGCTTGTATAGCTTAGTCTTCCAAAGTAAAAAGTATCCATTATTTGATTAAAGATTCATATCCTAATCGCTTGCCGTTTACTAAAGATACAAACTCTTCAAAGCGATTAAATTCCGTTAAATCTCTACGATTATACCTAAACTCAAACTCGTTTATATATCTATCTAAATGCTTTATAGATACATTATGGTAGATGCCGTAGATTCCACGCTTGAATATACTCCAAAACCCTTCAATGCTGTTTGTGTGGAAGCCTCCTTTTACATATTCGCCTTTGGCGTGGTTAACTTGTATATGACCCTTATAGTACTTTTTAGCCCAATTATATGCAGCATAACCGTCAGTTACCACAACGGCGTTCTTATCAATCTCATTTTTCATTATAGCCTCTAAGGTTGGCTTATCTGCGTTCTCCACCTTGATTGCTCTGACTTCATTTTCGTTCACGAAGCCCACAACAGGCGTCTTTGTATCCTTAGCCTTTACATTCTCAAATCTTGACTTTGCTTTTGCGTTCATTTTGCTGATATCACCACCAATATAAGTCTCATCTATCTGCACTACTCCCGTCATTTTCTCTGCTCCTTTGTCAAAAGTCTTTGTTTCCATTGCATAACGGATTCTTTGTAGCATAAACCATGCTGATTTTTGAGTAACCCCTATGTCTTTACCTAATTGAATAGAGCTAATGCCTTTTTTGTGTGAAGTGAATAACCAAATACCTACAAACCACTTTTGAAGAGGAATAGCGCTGTTCTCAAAGATGGTTCCTTTGGTCTCTGAGAATTGCTTTCTACACTTTGCGCACTTATAGTTGCGCTTCATGGTGTAAACCTTCTCATTTCCGCAGTGAGGACAAACAGGATTGCCATCCCAACGCATCTTAGCTAAATACTCTTTACATACCTTCTTATCTGAGAAATGAGTGGTGACTTCTATCAGGTTAGTGAACTTCATAACCCTAATATACGACAATTTGGGTTAATGTAGTATATAATCACCCAAAAAGGAATAGAAACAGCCTTTTTTTAATCCCTATATATTGCTTTACTCCTTGTTGGCTTTTAGACATTAAGAGCACTACACCAATGATCACAGAAATACCTAAAGAACTCGCCCATATGGCTATTGATGATTCAAAGTATATGGCGACTATTGTTAAGTACCAAATCAAATAACATCACAAAATGATCTTTTCAATCTCTACTTTTTTGAAGTATAACAGAACACTTTGCACGTAAATTGATCTCTTAAAGGTCTCGTATTATAGAGAGATAGTCTTAAGGCCTAATTCATACGAGCCGTTAAGTGTTTGTTGCCTAAGGCATAAGAAAAAATGATTGCTTACAACATAGTTCTACAGCTCCTAGGCTAATTAGCAACCAATTATGTGATCTCATCAAACAAATCAGTACTTAGGTAGCGATCTCCACGATCACACACGATGAACACAATT
>CAZAXY010000104.1:0-11586 GCA_964489125.1 uncultured Saprospiraceae bacterium | reverse complement strand
GCTCCTCAGTTAGTGGTGGAATAGAGATACGGACGAATTCGCCATCATTCATTGGCGTTAGTCCCAGATTAGCTTGGAATATACATTGCTCGATAGGGCCGAGCATGTTCTTCTCCCATGGCTGTATCGATAATGTACGGGCATCGGGCGTAGAGATATTGGACACTTGACTGAGAGCTGTCGGTGTGCCATAATAATCAACCTTAAGGCCATTGAGCATAGATGGTGAAGCCTTGCCGGCTCTAATCTTAGTGAGCTCACTGCCTAAGTGGTCAAGAGTCTTTTCGAATAAATCTTTTCCGCTCGCTAAAGTACTTTCTATTGTTTCCATAATTACAAACGACGTGTTAGTCTAATTTAAAAACGGAATCAATTATACTAAAAGTTTCGAATACGCCTTAGAATTCAATGTGGTCTTGCCTCCAGTTAGAAACTTGTCTACCTCTATAGCCGCCTCACGACCTTCACTGATGGCCCAAACTACTAGTGATTGCCCTCGCCGCATATCACCTGCAACGAAGACTTTATCTATAGTCGTCTTGTAGTTTCGATCAGCTACATTTCCCTGATCGGTTAGCTTCACTTTTAGATCATTAACTAAGCCTTCATGTTGTGGGTGTATGAACCCAACTGCCAACAACGCCAATTCACAGGGTATTGTGCGCTCACTCCCATCTACCTCTTTAAATGTGGAGCGTCCCTGCTTTTTGTCATAGGTCCACTCAATATCAACGAGCTTGACACCAGTCAGCTCTCCTCGATCATTGCCGACGAATTCTTTTGTCAGGATAGCCCATTTACGATCGCAGCCTTCCTCATGGGATGAGGAGGTTCGCAACTCCATAGGCCATAATGGCCACGGAGTACTCTCTGATCTCGATGCTGGAGGCTTAGATAAAAGTTCGATCTGAGTGATCGAATTAGCCTCGTCACGATTGGAAGTTCCAACACAATCCGCACCTGTGTCACCACCACCAATCACCACTACATTTTTATCAGTGGCAGAAATTAACTCGTGATCAAACTTGGTTTGTCCAGCTACTTGTCGGTTGCGCTGTTCGAGGAAGTCCATAGCATAATGGACTCCTTTTAGTTCTCGACCGGGAATTGGCAGATCTCTCGGGATCGTGCTTCCCCCACAGAGGACTACGGCATCATGTTGATCGACTAAATCTTGGTGCGTAATGTCCACACCGACATCAGTACTCGTGCGAACTGTTACACCTGACTGCTCCATGATCTGTACTCTTCGCTCGACGATCCACTTCTCTAATTTAAAATCCGGAATGCCATATTGCAGCAATCCTCCAACCTTGTCATTACGTTCGAAGAGTGTCACATTGTGACCTGCTTTGTTCAGTTGATCAGCTGCTGCGAGTCCAGCGGGACCACTGCCGACTACGGCAACCTTTTTACCAGTACGTTGGATATTCTCCTCTGGTTTTACCCAGCCTTCTTCGTAGGCTTTTTCTGCAATAGATTTTTCGATATGTTCAATCGTCACGGGATCGTTATTGATCCCTAGGACGCATGCTTTTTCGCATGGTGCTGGGCAGATCCGACCAGTAAACTCTGGAAAGTTATTCGTACTACTCAGAATCTCATATGCTTCCTTCCACTCCTCCTTATAGACAGCGTCGTTAAAGTCTGGAATGATATTACCCAATGGACAGCCCTCGTGACAAAATGGTATACCACAATCCATGCATCTCGCCGCTTGATTTAAGGTCTTTTCCTCTGGATACTCCACATAAATCTCCTTATAGTCATTGACACGAGTTTTGGGATCTCTTTTTCCAGGTAGCTCCCGATCAAACTTCATAAACCCTTTTATATCTCCCATGATCTTACTCTTATTTAGCTCATTACGAATTCGGCCTTCTGGGCCATCTCCTTCAATACACGCTTGTACTCTACAGGCATGATTTTTATAAAATTATCCTTGGCATGATCCCATTCTTGTAGAATGTTGAGCGCCTTAACTGATCCTGTATATTTAAAATGATCTCTGACCATTTTTCTCACAATAGCGAAGTCCTTTTCATCGAGCTCTTCGATTTCTACCATCTCTGGATTGACATTATTTTCAATCTCGCCAGCCATATCAAATAGGTATGCCTGACCACCACTCATGCCTGCCGCAAAGTTTCGGCCTACTCTTCCTAAGATGACGACTGTACCCCCTGTCATATATTCGCAACCATGAGCACCGACACCTTCGACGACAGTTCTGGCACCACTATTACGAACTGCAAACCGCTCGCCCGCAACACCACGGATATAGGCTTCTCCAGAGGTAGCTCCATAGAGGGCAACATTGCCTATAATGATATTTTCACTTGCTTCAAATGGCGATTCTCGATCTGGCGTGATAATCAATTTAGCGCCACTAAGTCCTTTTCCGAAATAGTCATTGGCATCTCCCTCAAGTGTAAAGGTCAGACCATTGATGCTAAAAGCTCCAAACGACTGTCCCGCAGAACCTCTAAATCTGAAGTTGACAGAATCCTCATCAAAGCCAGCGCTACCATACTTCTTGGCAATCTCGTTACTGAGCATTGCCCCAACAGTACGATCTGTACTGACCACTGGGAATATGCTCTGGATCGTAATCTTCTCCTCTATTGCCAAGGCTGCATACTCAATCAGTGATCGATCTAAGACATTCTCTAGTTGGTGGTCTTGGGCAACATTGTTATAGTTGACTTGTGTATCTGTCAACTCATCTCTGAATAATATTGGGCTTAGGTCTAAGTTGTCAAGTTTCCAGTGGCCACGATCTTCTCTAACCTGCAGTAAATCGGATCTTCCCACCATGTCGTCGACCGTTCTAAATCCTAACTCTGCCATGATTTCTCTGAGATCTTGCGCCAAGAAATTGAAATAATTCACTACGTGATCCACCTCACCAGTGAATTTCTTACGCAGCTCAGGGTTCTGAGTGGCAATGCCTACTGGACAGGTGTTAAGGTGACATTTACGCATAAGGATGCAACCTTCTACTACTAATGCCGCTGTTGCTACGCCCCATTCTTCTGCGCCGAGCAAAGTAGCCACGGCCATATCTCTCCCGGTACGAATCTGACCATCGGCCTGCAGCACAACACGGTTACGAATCTTATTTTGAATGAGCGTCTGGTGTGTCTCAGCTAGACCCAGCTCCCACGGAAGACCTGCATATCTAATTGAGCTCCACGGAGAGGCCCCGGTACCGCCGTCATGTCCTGCAATCAGGATGTGATCCGCCTTGCCCTTGGCAACACCTGACGCAATAATTCCAACTCCTGCTTTAGATACAAGTTTCACACTGATGCGCGCCTGTCTATTAGCATTCTTAAGATCAAAGATCAGCTGTGCTAAATCCTCAATTGAATAAATATCGTGGTGCGGCGGAGGAGAAATCAATCCTACTCCTGGAGTACTATTTCTTACACGAGCGATCCAATTGTCGACCTTATGACCCGGCAGCTGACCACCCTCACCAGGTTTAGCACCTTGTGCCATCTTTATTTGCAGCTCTACCGCATTAGTTAAGTAATTGATGGTCACTCCAAATCTTCCTGAAGCAACTTGCTTGATCGCCGACCGCTCCCAATCCCCATCTGGCAATTTTTCAAATCTGGCTTCATCTTCACCACCCTCGCCACTATTAGATTTTCCTCCAATTCTATTCATCGCTTTGGCAAGGGTAGTATGGGCCTCATGTGATATCGACCCAAAGGACATGGCGCCTGTAGCGAACCGCTTTAATATTGCTTCAATAGGCTCTACTTCTTCGATCGGAATTGAATCACCTTTTTTAAATTCCAGTAGACTTCTCAGCGTACATGCATTCTCATGCTGATCGTTGATGGCTTTAGCAAATTTCTTATAGACTCCAAAATCTCCCGTTTTAGTGGAGTGCTGAAGCAGGTGTACTGAGGCTGGATTGAACAAGTGAAACTCTCCTCTTCTCTTCCACTGATATACCCCAAGGTCAATGAGTTCATTCTGAAGTTCATCCTCAAATGCCACTCGATGCTTAGCCAATGCCTCCTTAGCTAACATGTCAAAGGTCATCCCTTCGATTCGTGATACGGTACCCATAAAACACTTGGTCACTACTTCTGATGAGATGCCTAATGCTTCAAAAGCCTGTGCTCCACGATATGAGGCGACCGTCGAAATACCCAGCTTAGACATTATTTTGAGCAGGCCTTTGTTGACCGCCTTGATGTATATACTCTTATATGTCTCAAGGTCATACTCTTGGTCAAGCTTACCTCTATTGTATATGGCTGCTATACTCTCATAGCTCAACTCAGGATAGATGGCATCAGCACCATATCCTAATAGCGTAGCAAAATGATGTGTTTCTAAGATGTCTCCACCTTTAATTATGATAGATGCTCTCTGACGCAGGCCTTGATTGACTAAATAATGGTGTACCGCTCCTGTGCTCAATAGAGATGGCACTGGTGCTGACTGCTCTGTAACATTTGTGATATTGTCAAGATAGATCAGATTCACACCATCTTTAATGGCCTGTTCGGCATGCTTGCTTATCTCAGCTAACTTTGCCTCTAGGTCACCAGACTTATGATCCTTGCCAAAGGTACAATCGATAGTCATCCCAGAATATCCCATGATACTAATGTGCTCAAGCTTACGATAACTGCCCCTATCCAATACTGGGCTCTCGAGGCGTATAAACTTGACAGTATTATTAGCGGCATCAAGTATATTAGAACTACTTCCTAATACGGTCTTGAGAGTCATATATTCTGCCTCCCGAAGAGAGTCAATTGGAGGATTGGTTACCTGAGCAAACTGCTGCCTGAAGTAGGTAGATATATGCTGTGCATAGCGTGACAACACAGCAAGTGGTACATCAGCACCCATGGACCCAATAGGATCTTTTCTAGCCTTTAACATACCATCTATGATCAACTCTTCATCCTCGAGTGTATATCCCTGTGCGGTCTGGCGTAGGATTAGCGGAATATCACTTGTAGCATCCTCGCCATCATGAGCTGGAAGGTCATCAATATGAATCCTTGACTCCTCTAACCAGCTTCCATAAGGCAAATTATTACAAATAGCCTTCTTCAATTCTTCATCCCCGATCACACGCCTCTGATCTAGGTCTGCTACTAAGATCTTACCAGGCTCCAATCTTCCTTTCCTTATTATCTTAGCTGGGTCAATCGGAATAACGCCAGTCTCAGACGCCAAGATTAAATAATTGTCACTCGTTAAGCAATAGCGTGACGGGCGGAGCCCATTTCTATCTAGTGTGCCACCTATTAAGGTGCCATCAGTAAAACACATGCTCGCTGGACCATCCCAAGGTTCCATAAGCGCTTCGTGATACTCATAAAAGTCTTTCTTATAGGTCTCCATATACTCGGCATTCTGCCAAGCTTCTGGAATCATCATCATCAGTGCATGAGGTATTGATCGACCATCGGCTACTAAGAACTCAAGTACATTGTCGAAGATTGCCGAATCGCTACTCGTCGGATTGAAGAGAGGAAACATCATATCTAATTGTTCTGGAGTAAAAAGTCTACTGACTATGTCCTGCTCCTTGGCTCTCCACCAGTTTTTATTCCCTTCAATCGTATTGATTTCCCCGTTGTGTGCAATGACTCTGAATGGCTGCGCTAACTTCCAGCGAGGCACTGTATTAGTTGAGAATCTTGAGTGCACTAATGCTACTGCAGAAGTCAGATTTTCATTCTTAAGATCTAAGTAGTATTGTCGTACCTGAACAGAAGTCAATTGCCCTTTGTAGATCAGCGTCTTAGTCGACATTGATGGCACATATAAATCATGCTTAAACTCTGGATAGGCAGCTATGACCTTGTGAGTGAGATACTTTCTTAATATCAACAATTTGCGTTCAAATACATCGTCGACCGTGCCGCCGTCCTTAGGCACTAAGAACAAGTGATAGATATCAGGCTCTGATGCACTTGAAGCCTCACCCAATATGCTGCTCACTACTGGTACTTTTCTTCGACCAATTAGTTCTATTCCAAGATCTGAAGCAGCTTCGCCTATTTTTTCATAGATCTCTTCGCGCTTCTCTCCTTTAGGCAAGAAGAATGCGCCTACTCCATATGCTCCTTCTTCGGGCAAGTTAAATGATAGGTTTTCTGAAACGAATAGTGAGTGAGGGACGTGAATGAGGATACCCGCACCATCACCACTCTCAGGATCGCACCCGCAAGCGCCTCTATGTTCCATATTCTCGAGCATCGTTAATGCATCGGATACGAGCTTGTGTGAATATTTCTTTTCAAGATTAGCGATCATACCTATACCACAGGCGTCGCTTTCTAATTGAGGCACATAGAGTCCTCTGGACAAATCTTCCTTTTTCATGACAACAGATTAAAACAAAAACAGCTTTTACAGCTTTCTTTCTATACCGACTTTCATTTTGCTCGCATTAGAGCCTTTCTCAAGTCAAATTTTATCTGACTACGACTTGCCAGAGTTCGACTTAAAAACAAAATGTCGGAACTTACTAATGTATAAGAATTCACAAGGAAATCTGACGTCTGCGCATAGCTCCGCTATTCAGAAATGGTCTAAGTTGAATTTATAAATTCTTAAAGATCCCAGCTCTAGGTTCCTCGTATTACAGATTTTTGACTTCCGACACGATAGATTGAATGCTATCCTTGGCATCACCAAAGAGCATCTTAGTTTTCTCGTGAAAGAAAAGTTGATTTTGGATTCCAGCGTAACCTGTACTCATACTACGCTTGAGGACTATAACATGCTTAGCATCCCATACATTAAGCACAGGCATACCATAGATTGAGCTGCCTGGATCATCTAAAGCGGCAGGATTAACAACATCATTAGCACCGACTACTACGACAACATCCGTATTGGGGATGATGTCATTGGCTTCATCAAGGTCCAATAGTTTGGGATAAGGCACGTCAGCCTCTGCTAACAAAACATTCATATGACCAGGCATACGACCTGCGACAGGATGAATCGCATACTTGACGTCTACTCCATTAGATTCCAATTGATCATCTAATTCTTTTAGAATCTTTTGGGCTTGAGCAACTGCGAGTCCATATCCTGGCACAAACATCACAGACTGCGAATAGTAAAGCAGGATTGATGTATCGATAGGGTTAGTAGATGTGGCAACTTGACCTTCAGCTCCTTTGGCAGCAGTGCCCGCTGCTCCAAAACCTCCAATCAAGACATTGAATAAAGATCTATTCATCGCATTGCACATGAGCACTGTCAGTATGGTGCCTGAAGCACCAACGAGAATTCCACCGACGAGCATCAGGTTATTATTATATATCAATCCCGCTGCTGCGGCAGAAAGGCCTGTGAACGAATTTAGAAGGGATATCACAACTGGCATATCGGCACCACCAATAGGCGCTACAAACGACCAACCATAGAATAAACATAGCACCATAAATACGATCAATATCGCTGTGCTAACATCTGCAATAGCAACATAAACAAATGCTGCAAGTATGATAATTAAAAAAACCTGATTGATCAGACTGTGCTTCGGCCAGGTTACCTGACTATCCTTAAGACGCCCGTCTAGCTTAAGATAAGCTAAAGTACTGCCTGTAAACGCTATACAGCCTATCAACAAAGCAAATAAGGAGATCACCTTACCTCCTGTGTCCAAGGAAACTGTAGTCAACTCAACAAAAGATAGTATGGCAGCACAGGCACCCCCTAATCCATTGAAGATAGATACCATCTGCGGCATATCTGTCATCTTGATACGCTTAGCAGCGAACCAACCGATCAATGTTCCGAGTGCTATACCTCCAGCAATCCATCCATAGTTGCCATCTCCGTCAATTCGGTTGTCTACGAGACTACCAATGATGCCGACACCCATACCAAAGGCCGCATATAAATTGCCCTTGCGAGCTGTGTCTGGACTACTCAACAATCTCAGGCCCCAAACGAATAGAACCGCACCTATCAAATAAGCTATGTCTACGAGTGTTGTAATTACCATAATCAGTGTGATTTGTAGCTATAAGAAATGCCTTACTTTTTCTTCTTTTTAAACATCTCTAACATCCTATCTGTCACGGCAAATCCGCCAACAACATTGATCATGCCAAGTGCAATAGCAATGGTGCCAAGCGTTAAGGAGAAGTAATCTCCGCTATCAGAACGCCTAATTAAAAGGATCGCTCCGACGATAATCACTCCACTGATCGCATTGGCTCCAGACATGAGCGGTGTGTGGAGAACAGTGGGCACCTTAGAGATTACCTCAAAACCTAAGATGACCGTGAAAATGAGTAAGTAAATCAGCAGCAAGTGCTCACCTATAAAATGTAATAATTCTGTCATGCTATGCTTTTTTAGAAATGATAGACTTACTCAATATCTCGTCATCAGAATTGAGATCGATCGCTCCATCGTTGATAATATGTTTTAAAAAATTCAGAATATTATTGCTGTATAAGGTGCTTGCATCTTGTGGCATCCGATTGGCAAGATTACTATCTCCAACAATTGATATGCCGTGATGATTAATCGTCGCATTATTCTCACAAACTTCACAATTGCCCCCTGTCGATGCTGCCAAATCAACAATCACTGAACCCGGCTTCATCGATTCAACAGTAGATTTAGTGATGAGCTTGGGTGCTGGTCGTCCTCTTAATTGAGCCGTTGTAATAACGATGTCACTACCGATTGCCTTTTGCTGTATTAATTCGGCTTGACGCTTCTTGTATTCTTCCGACTGTTCTACGGCGTAGCCGCCAGCCTCTTTGTCATCACGAGCTCCTTCGACTTCAACGAATTTGGCTCCGAGACTCATGACTTCTTCCTTAACAGCAGCTCGTGTATCAAATGCCTCGACCATTGCACCTAACCTTCGTGCAGTTGCAATAGCTTGTAGACCTGCAACACCGGCCCCGATGACTAATACTTTAGCAGGCTTAATGCTCCCCGCAGCAGTGATCATCATAGGCATATATCTAGGCATATACTGCATAGCCGTAAGTACCGCCTGATATCCCGCAATTGACGCCATAGAGGATAGGACATCCATTGACTGAGCTAAGGACGTTCTAGGAATCATATCCAAATTAAAGGCATTGACACCCAAACTGCCCAGTTGATCACTCAGTGCCTCATCATTAAAAGGGGCATACTGCCCGATTACAATGCTATCGGGTTTTAGTGCTTGATATTCTGCTTCAGACAGATCTGGCGTTATCTGAATTAAGATGTCGCTACCACTGATGATCTGATCTCTACTTTTGATCTGAGCATCTACATAATCGGAATCTCTATAATGGTTGCCATCTCCAATACCAGACTCTATGTAGATCTCGCCTACTACATTCAGGAGCTTGCGAATATTGTTGGGGACAATAGGTGAAATAGAAGCCTGCTTGTCCTTTAAAAATCCTAAAATCATGGCTCGATAGTTTGAAACAGCTTGCTAATGTAATTCTGTTTTTGTCTTTGGTACTGATTTTTTTAATTGAATTCTGCGCTATTAGATCAATACCTATTGCCTTGAAGATAGAACAAGTTGCAAGGTTTGTTAATTTTATATTCTGATGTTACGTATTAAAGCCAAAGAAACTATAGCCAAGATGAATGGCTTCATTGATTTCAAAATGGGACTTGTTGGAGCCTTATTTATGGGTTCAATGGTGTTTTGGATTAATCATGATCATGGTTATGACGAGGCTTTAATTGCAGGACTGAAGCAATGTTCTTACACCTTTTTCTTTGGTGGTCTATTCATTAAGATGGCTGAGAATATAGCAATCACTCGCAAGAATCGAGCATGGGGCATTTTTATAGGTGGTCTACTGCCAATGATCCTTACTGCCATACTGACTTATACCGTGCACTCTATGAAGGGGACTCCTGAACCTATTAATAGTACCATACCTACTATCATCAGTGGATGGATCAGCTTTACAGGTTGGGCATGGCTAAAAACGAGGGGCTAACTCCACAAAATAAAATGCCTTTATTCGGAATTGCCTCCATTGCCCGCTCACTTATGATTTTGCTGTGAGAGGTATTCGCTAATTACCTCTAATATCTGTTCTCCATAGTCTGTTTTCTTTTTGTTGCCGATGCCATTGATCATCAATAAGTCATCAACCACTATAGGTTTAGATTGTGCGATCTCTGCTAAGGTTGCATCATTAAACACCGCATAGGCTGGTATTCCCTTTGCTTTGGCAATACCAAGTCTCCATTGCCTCAATTGTTCGAATAACGCATCTCGAATAACTGGCCCTTTGCTAACCTTCTTTTCTGCCGGCTGAGATTTCTGAAATTTCACCAGAGATATTGATTGCTCTCCAGATAATACTGCTTGACTCAATGGAGTCGCCTTAAGCGTTGAGCCTTGCGTATAATCTATAGCGATGATGCCAAGATTAAGCATCTGTATGATATAATCTTTCCAATCCAAGAAAGGTAGATCACGACCAGCGCCATATGTTTTAATCTGATGAAACCCTCTCATTACAAGCTCTTGCCTCCCAGAACCTCTTAATATATCTATGAGCAGATCGGTTTTGACACTTTGTTGTGTTCTATAGATCGCCGAAAGTGCCTTCTGCGCCAAAATAGTACCGTCGAATACTTGGGGAGGATTGAGGCAATTATCACAGTGTCCACACCCTTCAGAGCTATACTCTCCAAAATAGTTGAGGATTAGATTAGTCCGACAACTAGAGGCCGTAGCGCACTCCCACATTCTATTGAGTTTCTCGGTTTGCACCCGCTTGAACGTCTCGTTACCTTCTCCCTCATCGATAAACTGTTGTAGTCTCGTCTTATCTGCCCAACTATAGAATAGCAGGCACTCTGACTCTGTACCATCTCGCCCTGCCCTGCCGATTTCTTGATAATACCCTTCAATATTCTTGGGAAGGTTGTAGTGTATGACAAATCTGACATTCGACTTGTCAATACCCATCCCAAAAGCAATGGTAGCACATACTATTTTTAATTCATCATTTTGAAACCGTTGCTGGACTCGATTGCGACTGAGTCCATCCATGCCAGCATGATAGTAAGCACTTTTATAACCAGCTTCGTTGAGCTTTTTGGAGAGGCCCTCCACTCCCTTACGACTGAGGCAATAGATGATACCAGTGTCCTCTTTAAATTTAAATAGGAATCTTAAAATCTTACTGAAACGATCCTGACCTGGCGACGATCTGATCGTTAAGTTCGTACGCTCAAAACTGCCCAAGAACATCTTAGCATCTGGCATGCCCAACTGTTGGAGGATATCCTGTTGTGTCGCCGTATCTGCGGTAGCCGTCAAGGCAATAATTGGCACCTCTGGAAATTGCTGACGTAGCGCTGCTAACTTGGTATACTCCGGCCTAAAATCATTACCCCACACCGATATACAATGTGCTTCATCTATCGCTATCAAACTGATCTGAACACTTCTTATTAGATTAAGAAAACGCTCCTGAAGGAGACTTTCTGGTGCCAAATAAAGCATCTTCAAGCTGCCGTCAATAATCAGCTCTGTGATTTCTCTTTTTTCTATTGATGACAATGACGAGTGCATGCAAGCGGCAGCAA
>CAZAXY010000103.1:3381-11687 GCA_964489125.1 uncultured Saprospiraceae bacterium | reverse complement strand
AGGATAATGTCATGCAAGTCCTATTGGATATGGACAATGAGGTCATTAAAGCCATCAAAAATTATCAAGAAGCGGTATTGCATGATCGAGCAGATCAGATCGAAGAGGCCCTGGCACAGATGGAGGACCTAAAGGCTTGGGGTATGGAAGCCAAGATTAAAGAAGTTCTGTTCAAGCTGAACCTCACTGACCTAGATCAGAAGATAGAGACGCTATCAGGAGGCCAGAAGAAGCGCTTGGCACTGGCCAAAATCATCATCGATGAACCCGATTTCTTAATCTTAGATGAGCCAACTAACCACATAGATATCGAGATGATAGAATGGTTAGAGAAGTACTTGCAGTCGAGCGCTTTGACCTTATTAATGGTAACTCACGATAGGTATTTCTTAGAGCGAGTGTGCAATCAGATCATCGAGCTGGACAAAGGAAAGATTTGGGTGTATCGTGGCAATTACTCGGATTATCTTGAGAAGAAGGCCATGCGTACACATCAAGATCAACAGAGCCTTGATAAGGCTAAGAAGCTCCTCTCTAAAGAATTGGAATGGGTACGGCGTCAACCCAAGGCACGGGGCACTAAAGCTAAATCCCGTGTAGACTCATTTCATAAGTTAGATGAGCATGTAAGTAGCATAACCTATGATGAGATTTTTCAAATCGATGTGGATACTGCTCGACTCGGTAAGAAGATCGTAGAGTTCTATGATGCCTCCAAGTCCTATGGAGATAAAAAGATGCTCGAAGGCTTCTGGTATAAATTTAAAAAGGGTGAGCGAGTCGGAATAAGTGGTGCCAATGGGACGGGTAAGTCTACGTTTATAAAGTTGATCACTGGCGAAGAGCGGCTGACTACCGGGAAACGTGTCATTGGAGAAACGGTTCTGTTTGGGCACTATCAGCAAGATGGAATCCAGTTGGATCAAGACAAACGAGTTATAGATGTCATCAGATCCTACGGCGAGTATATCCCGCTCAAGAAAGGTCAGAAGCTGAGTGCCGCTCGACTGCTTGAGACTTTTATGTTTCCACCATTTCAACATCAAGTCTATGTCTCACAACTATCTGGAGGGGAGCGCAAGCGACTCCATCTGCTGTGCGTCTTGATGGGCAATCCTAATTTTTTGATACTCGATGAGCCAACTAATGATTTGGATGTACTTACACTCAATGTTCTGGAGGATTACCTGTCACAGTTTCCGGGATGTCTTGTGATTATCAGTCATGATAGATTTTTCATGGATAAGCTGGTAGATCACATGTTTATCTTTAAGGGAGATGGCGATATAAAAGACTTCAATGGTACCTATAGTGAGTGGAAGCGTACCCAGACAACTTACTCCTCTAGTAATTCAGGTGGAGCTATTCAAAGTCCTAAGGAGTCAGACGATGAGACTAGTGAAGAAGCACCTAAGCGCAAACTGAGCTACAAGGAGAAAATGGAGATGAAATCTATAGAGAAGGATCTCGAAACGCTCGAAACCCGTCGAAAAGAAATAGAAGACCTATTTATACAAGGCACTCTCGAGAATACTCAAATCAATGAATTATCTATAGAGCTTGGGACTATTAAAACTCAAACTGACGAAAAGGAATTCCGCTGGCTCGAACTATCAGAAATCGAAGCTTAGAGCTTGCGCAACTTCGCCTCGAGCTCTTTCTCATAACCCGGGTAGTACCCATTTTGGGTGGATTGTATATTACCCGCTCCATCTACTAATATAGAATATGGAATATTGTCAACACCGAGTGCAGCCATGAACTTTTTTTGGTCGGCATGTAAGAGTGTATAATCCCAGCCATTGGTGTCATATATAGCTTTGGCGCGCTTAAGCATCCGCTCACTGTCGATAGTGATGGCTACGATCTCTACGCCATATTTGTCTTGCCACTCAGGATAAATTTCGTGGAGGGCTTTAAGTTCCGTACGGCAAGGTGCACACCATGTAGCCCATAAGCTGATGATTTTAGGAGTGCCATCTTGGGCATATTCTTTAATATTCAGCTCTTGGGCATCTAAATCTTTAACCAAATATGACGGTAGAGATTGTTGTGCTGATGCTGTAATCATCCAAAATGCCAATAGTATTATAACTCCAACTATACGCATGGTTATTGGTTTGTTTCAGGGGTACAACGATCCAAAATTTCAAAAAAGTCTCTCTGATCCTACCTTAACGAATAAATAAGAGATTACTCATAGTGGAGAATAAGGGTTTACGAGGAGTTATCCGCTTATCCGTACAATTCAATTTAGAACTGCCTTAAACCGATTTATTATAGGCTTCCCTGATCCAATCAGTCAGTTCTTTGTCTATTTCTGATACGTCGGTCAACTTAACTCTATGTGTACACATCGTACCAAATGGCCCTGAGTCACCGAGGCGATCCGTGGTGGGCTTATCCTTTAATTTAAACCCAAGGTCAATGCGTGTTTTCGTTGCTGGCTTGATGAGTACAAATTGCCGCTTGCGAATTATACTGACGCTGGACTTCTTAGGAGTGATGGTGATGTCATCACCGAGTGTGTTGGCATGCTTTATGAGTGCCTCATATATGGGATACAGAATTTCTTTACCCTTATATTGATTAGCGACCAGATCGGCAGGAGTGCTGTTAGCTTCCTTGGATAAGGTAACGATCGTATTAGCAAAGCCATGTGTAACACTATGTTCTTGTTTCAAGAACTTGACTGCCTCCCCATGCTTGCTAAATCCTTGGGTCTTCAGGATTTTCTTCCATTCCTCCAGAGACTTGCCAGTCTTCTCAGGCATGTTGTTAATCATAGTCTGTAGGGCTTTATCCATAGCTTTTTTCTTTATACCCAAATAGGTCGTTATAGAAGTATAATTAATTAGGGGCCTACCTACTCAGTCCTTACTTCCGAGCTTATCAAGCATCGTATTAATTTCGGTCTGTGCACTAACAAAGAACTTATGGGCTTTTCCCTCTTGTAGCGTTGCAATAGCCTTGTCCTTGTCGCCAAGTTCATACTGGATCTGCGCTTTAGTAACAAGGTATTTGGGAAGAGGGACATAATCGTAGGCTAGGATGGCATACTGTAATGCATCTTTATAGCTGGCGGTATCATCATAAATCTTGAGGATGTTTTTAGCCACGTCATCAAGTCGATCAGCTAACAAAATCCCATTAGAATGATGATCTTCGAAAAAAGATAAAGAGGTACTATCGACAGTTTCTGCGTAATCCTCATTAATACTACTTCTTAGCTTATTCATCCGCTCTGCGTCTTGGCTGTCAATATCCCTGATGAATTCTGGGCTATGTGGTAGGATGTATTGGGCGATCATAGAGTCAGCAAGTGGTTTGTAATAATCGGCTTGATGGTGATACTCATAGTAATCGAGGCGGTCTGTCTGTAGTTGTTTGGTTATATCTGTTTCAGAGATTTGATTGTGGCTTAACCACGAGTCTAACGCTATTCTCATCTGAGAGATCCTGCTATATTGGAGGTAATCGGCAGATTCCTTTGTGCTTCTAAATTTTTGTCTGAGCACGGCAGACAGTGCATTGTGAACTTTGCTGTTGGTTTGAATGGCAGCCAGGTCAAACTTGCTTGGAACCTCCTGAGCGTCTATTAATTTTTGGATGATGTAGAGATCCATCTCTTCATGGCTATTTATAGCAATGACTTCGGCATATGCACTCCACAATGAATCATTTCCTCCCAATTGGCTGACCATGTGATCAACAAGTAATGATTTATCATCGATGTCAAACTCCGTTAATCTTTCGAGGATTTCGTCGCTGTCTTCTAGACTGAGAGATGATATATCTTGACTTTTCAATGGATTGTCAGCTATAAAACCTAAGATTGACTGGGCTAGACTCATGAAATTCTTAGCATCTCGATACCCGGCTGGGCTCGCGATCGGCTTGCCAGTTTTATCTAGAAATAAAAAAGTAGGATAGGCATCTACACCAAGTCGTCTAGCATCAGCTTTATACTTGATGTCGTCGGCATCCCATTTAACACTGATAAAATTCTCATTTAGGAAAGCACCTACGGCTTCATCTTGGAAGGTCGTCTTATCCATTTGTTTGCATGGTCCACACCATGTGGTATAGACATCTATAAAGATCGGTTTATCCAGTTTTTGACCTTCGAGGAGCTCTACAAAGGACTCAGTGCCAAACTGCACTTGAGCAGTCATATGAAAGCCAAGTAAAGTCACTAGCAATAAGAGTAATAGATTTCGTCTCATAGTCTTCAATTGTGATCAGAACAAGATAAGAATTAATAGAATGTGAATCCAGAATAGAGGTCCTAATGGAGGAGTATTTAGATCAACAGCTTGTTATATCCGTTTAGATAAGTTCCTTAATAATTCTTGAGATAGTCTCAACATCCTCAAACACCATTAAATGGCTGCCACCCTCAATGAGGTAAGTGACGTCACTATGCCAAGGCTTAACAATTCTGTCATTAGTGCCAATGAGATTGATTTTAGTAGTATTAGGAGCAAGCTCAGTGCCTGAGGTCATCTTTTGTTCTAAAACTTGAAATCAAGATTATCCTGTCCTGTCCGACTATTTCGGCGATCTGTTGAGCCATCAATCCACCAAATGAAAGACCTATGAGAAGATCTCCCTTTTTCAATACCATATATATCAATGAGCCGATTGGCATAGCTGTGTAATGATTCATTTTCATGGTTTGGCAGCCATTCTATGAATACCGCGGTAGTATCAGAAATTTCCAAGATTGGAAAAAGCCTTCTTGCCAGCACCGAGGCCAGATATAAAAATTAAGTTCTTCAATTAATCGGCTTCGTTCATAGTATGTAAGGCAAAGTATGATAAGGTCTGATCATCTATCTTAGAATTAAACCTATGGGACAGACCGATTTTCTTCAAGAGATTGATCGACTTGTGGTTATCAGTTAGTGTAATACCAAGGATATTGTCATACTCAGCCGCAGCTATGATCTCGTCGAGATAAGCCTGGCTTGCTTCGAGGGCATAACCGTTCTTCTCAAATTGTGGTAACAGTGCAAATCCAATATCTGGATGCACTTGATCCTCTCGTTGGAGGAGTGTGACGATACCTAGGGTAGTTCCTGATTCTGTAAGTTCGATGACATTGTAATAGGAGCTGCGGTTGCTTAGTATGTTCTGAATATACCCTTTAGCATCAGCCGCATTGGCGATGTTCCTATCTCCTATAAATCGCAACCAGCCCACAGAATTGACCAAGGCCACTATAAACTTGGCATCTGCCATTGTTATCGGCCGGATTATAAGTCTTTCTGTTTGGAGGGTAATGTACATTGATGGATTTTTTTGATAAAACTTTAGTCTAATCCTGCAAATTATCCAATGGAATTACCCAGGTGTTATGTGTTGAATCAATTGTCCTGCCAATCTCTTCAGTCTCAACTCGGTCTGTTGCTATTAGTCCCTTATTAGCCATATTTTCAAAGGTATCTATTCTTCACCCAGTGCCGACTATTTTAAGTCTATTGGGCAATTACAACCATGATTTAAACGATAATTACGTTGATATAATCCTTAGACCGAGGTATTAGTAATTCTATGTAATATGTAGATTACAAGGACTTTATACTTGCTGATTAATTATCTTTGATTTTCCATCATATTATCACAAGGGTTATGATGTATTCAGACTGTCTTATGGTTACCAATGACCTAGGTGCCCAATATGATAATAATCGTAAATAGGATGGATTCTAATCCATTTATGTGCTGTATAAAAGAAGTGAGATCAAATTTAATTTTGAATTTTATTTTTTTGAGTGCTTTTGTTTTTATGATTACAGCTGATACAGATGCACAGGCTATAACATTAAATCAATCTGTAACAGAACTTAATCCTTTAACAGGGGATCCATTTGAATTTGTACATACTATATCATGTAGTGGGACTACCGCACCTTGTATAAATATTGTTGTACGTGATACTCTTCCCGATCGGGTTAATTTCTTAAATTTTTCATCACCACTACCTGACGGTGTTGTTAGTGCCACATATGATGAAGTATCACGAGAAGCTCTAATTACATTTGACAATGTTATACCTTCTGGGACGACGATACAATTAAGTATACAAGTCAATTTTCCTGATGGGAGTATAAATGGTTCTCCTGCTTTAAATACGGCTTATGCCAGTTCTAGAAATGCTGGGACAGATTCAAGCTCTGTTCTAGTAACATCAGGAGATGGGGTAGCAGAAGGCATCTTTCCTGCACAGAAATCGGGAGATTCTGAACAAATATCTGGAGGATATCAATTTTGGCAAATAAGAGTAGGAAATTTAGGATTTACCACTATTGACAACTATAGCGTTATTGACACCATCCCTGATGAACTAACTTTTGATCAAGTTAGAACTCCAGAATTTATGGGAGTTGATCACTTAGGCGAGCTGTATTACCAGCGATCTGATATGCCTGGGACTTGGTTTCTATGGATTGGTTTTAACATGAATACCCGAGAGGAGAGGTTCGTTTCAGAATTAGGATTGCCTCCAGGAGTCAAAGTGACCATACTAAGATTAGATTTGGGCTCAGTACCAGGTACAGGATTCTTCAATCCACATATACATCCAGAAACTTTCAGATCAAGGTGGGTTATATATGGTATAGAAACAAGTGGCCTCGTCGAAGGAGATAACTTTGAAAATTGTGCCAACTACTTCGGAGAAGTTGTAGGGGTGGAGATGAGTGATGAAGATTGTCTTACAACAGATATAATATCGCCCACCAATCACATAGAGGGGAGTCTTACCCTTACGGATATTTCATTAGATCGACAATCTACTTTTACCATTGGTGACACCATGAATGCTGATATATTTATGGCAAGCCCATTCACGAACAATGCCGATATCATTGGCGGAGTAATGACAGTTGTTTTGCCGCCTAATGTTTCATATGTCGATGACTCGTGGTATATCATAGGAGGACATTCAAATCTAGATTTTCAAATCCCCATAGTTGAAGTTGAATCTTGGATAAATGGACGTGAGTCAGTAAGATTTGTTTTTGATAGTCTATTTAGCAATTCATTCACGCTTGAGGCAACTCGTGATTACAGATCTTTTTCAATTGGATTATCTACATATATAGACCCAGGTGCGAGTGAGGGTGACTATACGGTAGAATATTATTTTAATTCCACACAGTCTATTCATGACAATTGTGATATAGAAGATGTTAATGGTTACCTGAGAGGATTTAATTCTAATTATTGTTCAGATATCGATTTAGTTAATTTTGTGCTGCCGCCTGGAGCTGCTGGTTTGCAATCATCGATGGAAGTGATTGGAACCTTAGACAATACTTACAGCAAATATCCAGATCAAGCATTGACGGTGCCCGGAGGTATATCAGACTACCGTATTTCAATTAAAAATCCAAACGAAGTAAGTGTAAGTGACCTCGTTTTTATTACCGTATTACCGCATGTTGGCGATACGGAAGTATTAGATAACAGCACCCCAAGATTCTCCAGTTGGCAACCGGCATTAGCTGCGCCACTTACTTCACTTCCATCGGGCCTGACCGTAGAATATTCGACTGTTTTCAACCCCTGTAGAAATGAATTGGCAGGGACTAATCCTTTACCATTTCCTTCTGGGTGCAATCCTCCTGCGTGGTCATCAACTAGTCCTTCAGATATTACTGATGTTACAGCACTAAGATTTGATTATGGTACAACAATCATCGAGCAAAATGACTCTTTGGTAGTCACATTTGCTATGAGATCTCCAGTGGATGCCCTCCCCGATACGTCAATAGCCTGGAATTCATTTGCTTTCAGAGCTACAAATGTTGAAGATGATATTGACTTGCTTCCAGCAGAACCTATCAAAGTAGGAATCGAGCTAAGACCTGGTAATGTACCAATTCTCGGAGATTTCGTTTGGGAAGATACAGAGCCCAATGGTAGACAAGACGCTCATGAGGTTGGTATAGATGGCGTGAGGGTTGAACTCTTTCATGATGTCAATAATAATGATATCGCCGAGCCATTTGGGCCTGATACATTGGCATTATGGACCATCACTTCTGGAGGTGGCAGATATCTCTTTTCAGATTTTGATTTCGGCAATTATTTCATAAGATTCTCTGGATTACCTGCTGGTTATCAACCTACGTATCAAGATTTAGCTGAAGACTCCATAGATTCTGATGGACTTATATCTGAAGTAATCGTTTGTGACAATACAGTAGAAGATTATTCTATTGATCTTGGATTATTCAATGGAGTCTTACCACCCTTATGTATATCTGCTGTTACTAATCCCCACATCCTCTATTATA
>CAZAXY010000103.1:0-3281 GCA_964489125.1 uncultured Saprospiraceae bacterium | reverse complement strand
AGCAGATGGTAAAGAAAGGAGATGAGCTTGCCGTTAAGGGCAAATTGATGCACCGTAAGTATGAAGACGGCAACGGTCAGACAAAATATGTCACTGAAGTAGTCGTCAATGAATTTATCAAACTTGGTAAACGTGAAAGCCCATCCGCCTAGTCAATCAAACTAGAATCTGGACGAGCGTCAAGTGTAATTAGCTTGATGCTCGTCTACTATTCTATAATATAATCTTTTCTCCATCCGAATGGTCCAAGAAGATCACATTAGCTGGTTCATCTATTCGTACCATATGTGAACCTAGCGCAACCTTGGTTGTGTTTTTTGATTTGATATATGTGATTACCCTTCCTTTGAATTCTTCGTATCCACTATGGAGGACATGCATTGATTTCAGATGCTCGTAAATCTCATCCTTATATTTGAAGACAACTCTTCTTTTTCATTCAACAGGCTTATTGCAGCCAATTTTTCAGCAATTTGTTCAATCGAAAGACGTGCTGACTCTGCAATAGGTTGGTATAGCTGTAATAGTTCAATGTCGATATCTAATTTTCTATCATTCATGATGACTTTCTTTTAACTTTCGCTATTCATATGCATATAATAGCATCTTTTGCTCACCCGCCTCAATCTTGAGATCAATATGATTGTCCGCAGGAGGTAGAGGGCAGGTAGCATAGGGTGTGAATACACATGGTGGATTTATGGCTTTATTGAAATCAATATAAGTTTGTCCATTAGAATCGGCCTTCTTCGGGTAGAGATATCGTCCGCCGTCATAAGTCTCAATGCCAGTCGTCTGATCTGAGATAATCACAAAGTAGCTCTCCTCATCACTATCCATAGCTTTAAGTCGATAGCTTATGTCGCCAATCTCAAAATCGAGGTATCCTGCAAAGGCATGGTTAAAAGACATATCCAGAATGTTATCATAGACTATCCGGTCCGAGCTATCTGCTGGCGTAAACTTAGCAGGGATATTCCATTCTGGACTAATAGGATAGTAGGGTATGGTGGATAGCTTAGAACGATAAGAGCTGAGAGTATCTTTAATCCTTAGGTAAGTGTCCTCATCTCGCTTGATGAGGAACCACTGGTAGCTCTGCCAAGAGATAATTGTAGGTCCATCGTCATCCTTATCGGTGAGCAGTCTGATTTTTGAGTTAATCTTTTTGTCATCCAACGTTACCTCAAGCGCTGTTGCCATCTTATGATAGTAACTACCTTCTTGATAAATGATTTGACCCATTTGGGCAGCGGCATCTCCTTCAATGATTAAGTCATTGTCTTCAGCCGAGCCAAAAGTCATGGTGTCACCTCTTATGGGATATAATCCAACAACTGATGGCCAAGCATAGGGTGCTTGCAACTCAGCTAATCGTTCTGCTTGCCAGTCTTCAGTGCTCTGTAGATAGTCTTCTTGACAACCCAGCCAGAAACTGAACAATAGTAATGACACGGCAAACTTGATTAGTGTATTCATAATGGACTCATTTTTGTATTCTGCACATATAAGCTAGACTTAAAGAGGATCCCTTATTAGCCTCCATGACTTACAAGTATCTTTTATTTTTTGGATTCATTGTTGTTTATTAATAATATGAGCGTCACAATAAACCTCGGTGTCATCTAAGGTAGTACATACACAGGTAGAAGGAAGAAAACTTAAACTGACTAATCTCAGTAAGATCATCTATCCAATACTCAGTATCCCTAAGGCTGAGATCATCCAATATTTTCTCGGAATGGCGCAGCATATGATACCTTTCATCAAGGAGCGTCCTATGACACTGATCAGATATCCCGATGGAGTTACGGCGCACCAATTTTATAGCAAGAGTCGACCTGATTATGCACCTGATTGGATGGAGAGCATACAGATCACTCATGACAATCGAAGCATTGACTATATCTACCTGAAGAGTGCCGCAGGCTTGGCATGGACGGCTAATTTGGCGGCTCTGGAGTTACATCCTATGGCATTCAGAGTAGGACGTGTCGGACGCCCAGATTATATGGTGTTTGACTTAGATCCGGATGAGCAGATTGGTTTTAGAGCAGTAGTCATAGCAGCGGAGAGACTCAGATCTGTGATTGATGCCCAAGGCTATACCGCATATCTAAAAACATCAGGAGGTAAAGGACTACATCTGATGGTGCCACTAATACCTGAATACACCTTTGAGGAAGTTAAGGAGCGATGTAAAACCATCGCTCATATGCTCATAGCAAAATATCCTAATGCCTATACCCTCGAGATCTCAAAGAGTAAGCGTAAAGGCAAAATATTAATAGATATCTATCGCAATCATGAGACTAACACCGTTGTTGCGCCATATAGTTTGAGAGGAAAAATAGGTGCCCCGATATCTATGCCAATACCTTGGGGGAGATTAGCAACACTGGAGTCATCTCAGGAAATTAACATCAATAACTATAAGGATCATCTGCCGGCTGCTTTGGAGGCCTGGCAGGACTGGGAGGATAGGGCCGTACCACTCACTAAAAAACATGCCGAGCGAGCTCGGATAGAACCACAAGAAATTGATAAAAGACTTAAGGACTATGTTGAGAAGCGTGATCTGAGTACGACGCCAGAACCTATGGCATTAGTCAGAGGGAACTATACGGACCGCTATTCTATTCAGTTTCATGATGCCAGCAATCTCCACTATGATCTGAGACTGGAGGATAAAGGTGTCCTATGGTCATGGGCTATTCCTAAGGGACCACCTGTAGATAAAGGCCAAAAGCGATTAGCAATCCGCACAGAGGACCATCCAATAGAGTATCTCACCTTTGAAGGGGTTATCCCAGATGGCGCCTATGGTGCAGGTGAGATGTGGACGATTGAGACTGGCACGGCGATCTGGCATACCAAAGAGAAGAACAAGCTAGTATTCAGCATAGCACAACAGAAGTATCATCTTGTAAAAACCAAACAAGAAAATCAATGGCTGATGACCTTAAGTGATGATAAGCCAATTCTAAATAAGGGCAGCTCATTAAAGCCCATGTTAGCGGATCAACGTACAGATATCCCTACTTCCAGTAATTATATCTACGAAGTAAAGTGGGATGGCATCCGAGTACTAATCTATCTCAAGGAGGATGAGGTCCATATCAAGAGTCGTAGCGGAAGAGACATTACCCAGCAGTTTCCAGAGTTGTTAGACCCCAAGCTTTTTAACGTGGAGTATGGCATATTTGACGGAGAGATTGTGGTATTGGATGATCAAGGGCGACCTGTATTTGCAGATGTAATCAGTAGGATGCACTCTAAGG
>CAZAXY010000102.1:0-12747 GCA_964489125.1 uncultured Saprospiraceae bacterium | reverse complement strand
TTGAGCATCTATTCTTCTTTTATATGGAGAGTTTTGCTTGGACCACTCTGGGTGCCAAGGTATTTGGTAAGCGCCCAGCAGGGTTTTATGAGTCGACTAAGTCCTTGATCTCTAATCAAGGCGTATACAATGCCTTCCTTGCGGCAGGGTTGATCTGGGGGTTCTTCATTGATGAACATCCGTGGAAACTCTATATCTGGATATTCTTTCTATCCTGTGTAATCATTGCAGGGATTTGGGGCGCAATGACCATCAGCAAGAAGATATTCTTCGTACAAGCAGTGCCTGCAATAATCGCCTTGATTTTGGTTCATCTATGATTAAATGGGCTTGGAATATTATTCAGCTGATTGCAATGATGACGATGTGCCATTGTCAGCTCATAAGTCAGACCGATAGTTTAGTCATAGAATATCGGATTGAGGATGATCAATTTTTACTACCTGATGAGAAATCCGATTCATTTGAGCCCCCTATTGCGAGCTTGAACTACCTGCTGGAGACGGCTACCCCAATTGATCAAGGAAAACTATATTATCAAAACATCCTATTGTTCGGACAGCGCTTTGGCTATGGCTTGACTGATGCGCTCTCACTTAATGTCGGAACAGAATTTATAAGTTTCTTCCAAGACGATAGTCCTACATTTCTCATCGGGCCGAAGTATAGCTTCAGTGATCGTTCAGATCCTGTCAAGATAGCTCTTGGCACCAACTTCGCTGTCGGTCCATTCTCAAATTTCGGTTTTGTATATGGTGTCGTAACCATAGGCGATCTTAACAACAATCTTAGTGCGGGCATACACTTTGGCTACGACAGGTTTGAGTTTTTCGAAATACCTGCCATCCAGATATCAGGTCAGCTAAGGTTGTCTAAGCACTTCGGACTAGTATTGGACTCAGCAACGGTTATAGACTCTGGTGACCTGTCCAGTTTGCCAACATTTTTTGTTCGATATATGAATCGCAAAGTAGTTTTTGATGTAGGAGTAGGCACACTTACTGACAGTGTTACATTCCCTCTAGCCAATTTTGCCGTTGTACTTAATTGAACTCAATGGCCAAAGTCAATTTGACTTGGCTATATTTGTGAGCTCTTAAAATGTCTGTAACATGAGTCATATCATCGATTTAGATAAGTACGATATAGAAATCCTCCGAGAACTGGAAGCAGATGGCAAGAAGCCATTTTCGCAGATAGCCATAGACCTCAAGATCTCTAACACGATGGTCCATCAGCGGATCACTCGACTCAAAAAAGCTGGCATACTCAATCGCCATAGTATAGAACTCGATGAGAAGAAATTAGGCTTCGAATGGGGAGCGTTTACCGGCATTACCGTGCACAGTATTGGCAACACTCAAAATGTAATTGAAGAACTAAAAAAAATTCCCGAGGTCACCGAGTGTTATCATATATCAGGTCGCTTTGCTCTATATATTCGTATCGTTGCCAAGAACAGTCAACACATGCGTGATATCCTTTACACTAAAATAGAAAGCATCGAAGGCGTACAGAATACAGAGAGTCTCGTGGACTTCGGATGCGCCTTTAAGCGCAATGCGCCGTTTTATGAGAATGCTTAAAGAATAAGACATGAAAACTCAACACTTAAACATCAGCGTAGACACCCTCACCCAAGAAGATTATGGTTCTTATTATGGCATATATATAGGACTTATACCAGAAGGCATGTTACTATCTGAAGCATTAGATCACAGGAACGCCCCACTCATAGACCTGGCATCAGGATTGACAGAAGAACAGGCAATGTATCGCTATGCGCCTGACAAGTGGTCGATTAAGGAGGTCATCATGCATCTTATAGACTGTGAACAAATCTTCAGTTATCGAGCCTTGAGATATGCTCGTCAGGACAAGACCAACTTAATGGGTTTTGATCAGGATGAGTTTGTGACGCATTCTAATGCAGATCAATTGCCATTGGATCAACTGTTAGAGACTTTCTTATTGCAGCAGAAGAACTCGGAGGCCCTGTTTCAGACCTTCACTGTTGATATGCTCAACGCCACAGGAATAGCGAATGATTATGAGATGTCGGTGCGTGCCTTAGGCTTCTTCTATCTGGCTCATGAGATCCATCATACTAATATTATAAGGGATCGGTATCTGGGGTAAGTCTTATTCATCAAGAGCCATTGTTATTCATGGAATGGTTCTTAATTTTCCATGCGCATTTTGAAGTTTACAACTTCAGATCAATATCACTCTCACAATGTCTTCATATTAATTCGAGGTCATACCTGCCCGCCGTAGGAGGGGACACTTGAACATCGGACAGGTCTTCATCAATCCACCTGAGTACTCAATATATAATACATCGACCGTAGCCCATCGATATAATTCCCCAAGCGAATATTCTCATTAGGGCTGTGCTGATTGTTGTCCTTATTAGCGAATGGCACTACTACCGCAGGAGCATCCAAGATGCTGACAAATGGCGAGATCGGAATCGAGCCGCCCATCGTACGCTCACGCACAGGGGTCGTATCAAATGCATCAGTCAATGCTCTCGTCAGCCAGCGCCCTACTCGACTGTCAAAATCCGTCCGAAACGCTTCATACGACACCCGGCTCGACATCCGGCAGATGCGATCATGCTCTAATCGCTCACGAGCAGTTGGCTTGCCATCCACGATAAAATATCCTTGATCAGTGATGTACTCTTTGATGAGTTGGATCAATCGATGGGGATCGCTCTCCTTGACTAATCGCAGGTCGATTTCTGCTATTGCCGTTGCCGGCACAATCGTCCGAGTCTCTGATCCCACCCATCCTGATGAGATTCCTTTTATGTTCAGTGATGGATATTGCAACGCTCGTTGCAGCGTAGTAGATACAGAATCTGTCTGAGCGATACCCAGTTTAGCATTGATCATTCGTAAGTCATCAGGTACGGCATCGAGCACCTCAGCAACATCTTCTGTAAACTCTATACCATCATAATAACCAGGTATGAGTACCCTACCATAGTCATCCTTCATGCCTGCAAGCAGTTGCGATAACCTTAGAGCTGGATTAGGAGCATAGTTACCATAGTGACCGCTATGTTGCGGAAAGATGGGTCCATAAGTGGTCAAGGTAATACCAGCGATACCACGTGCGCCAAATGCAACGGTTGGCTGACCTGAGATATGTCGAGGTCCATCAAAGATGACCAACATATCAGCAGCAAGGACTTCCTTCTTAAGTTCTACTGTTGGCGCCAAGCTCTCTGAGCTCTTCTCCTCTTCAAAATCTACCAACACCTTAAGGTTATATGGCAGAGAACGGCCTTCACTTTGCAACAGTTCAACTGCTTTAAGGAACAGGATGATGTTGTTCTTACTATCAGAGCTGGACCGTGCAAATACTCGCAATTCGGGATCTAATCGGTCTCCTATCGCAGACCAAGGCACGTCTACCCAGCCTTCACCTTCGACTTGCTTTTTTAATACAGCCTGATATGGGTCATCCTGAAACCAAAACTGTGGATCTACCGACTGCCCATCTGCATGAAAATAGAATAACACCGTTGGCCTATCGGTCTCTTGCTGCGGCGCTTCGGCATACAAAATGGGGCGAGTCTCTGTCTCCCATACCTCTGTGCGAAACTGTCTCTGCTGCATATGCTTGTCAACCCAAGCGACATTTAGGCGGATGTCATCAAGATCATTAGCATCATTGGGAATAGCTAAAAACTCCCTGAACATCGGAATGCTCTCTATTGAAGCTTGCTCAAACTTGTCTTGACCGCTGAGCTGTAAGATCAGGAGAATAGAAAAGGCAATAAGTAGAATCGCTCTCATATTTAATTATTGTTTAACCAATATAAGCCCAAGCACCGTAACTTCGCCAATCATCATGATTAAAACATCTTAATGGCCCTCTTGAAGAAGAACCCTATAGAAACCACAGCTTGGAAAAGACTCACAGAAATATTTGAAGCCGAAAAGGATCTCACCATCAATTCTCATTTTGAGAATGACCCCGAACGATTCGGTAATTATTCGATACATCGTAAGGACATACTCATAGATTTCTCTAAAAATCGATTATCAGATCGAGCCTTGACTGCGTTGATACACTTAGCTACGGAACTTCAACTGGATAAAGGCATCAAGTCTATGTTTGACGGTGACATGATCAATGTAACCGAAAGACGAGCTGTCCTCCACACTGCTTTGCGCACCAGATCAGATCGACAGATACATCTTGAAGGCAAGGACGTGATGCCTGAGGTGAAGAAAGTTTTGGAGCAGATGAAATCATTCTGTGAGCAGATCCACAATGGAACCAAGAGAGGATATACGGACAAAACATTTACCCATGTTGTAAACATCGGTATAGGAGGATCTGACCTGGGTCCAGTGATGGTAACTGAGGCCTTGAAGCCATATGCTGTAGAGGACATAGAGACGCACTTCGTATCCAATGTCGATGGTACTCATATAGCAGAAACGCTCAAGCAAGTAGATCCCGAGACGACCCTATTCATCATCGCTAGCAAGTCATTTACGACACAAGAGACGATGCGCAATGCACATACCGCAAGAGAATGGTTCTTGTCAAAGGGGGCTCAACAAAAAGATATTGCCAAGCACTTTATTGCGCTCTCTACCAACATCCCTGGCGTTACGGAGTTTGGCATTGATGCCCGTAACATCTTCCAATTTTGGGATTGGGTCGGTGGGCGATATAGTCTCTCGTCAGCGATTGGAATGTCTATTGCTCTGACTATAGGCTTCGAGGCCTTTGCAGAGTTATTGGATGGGCTTTATGATATGGATGAGCATTTCAGGTCTTCGCCATATGAGAACAATATACCTGTCATCTTAGCCTTGATAGGCATATGGTACAATAACTTCTATGAGGTGGAAAGTGAAGCAATACTGCCCTATGATCAATATATGCATCGATTTGCCGCATACTTCCAACAGACTAATATGGAGTCCAATGGTAAGCTAGTCGATCGAAATGGTGATACTGTTTCCTATCAGACTGGACCGATCATCTGGGGAGAGCCAGGCACTAATGGTCAGCACGCATTCTATCAATTGATCCATCAGGGTACTAAGATTATCCCATGTGATTTTATCGCAGCTGCGCAGTCTCATAATCCTCTTGAGGATCATCATGACATGTTGATGTCTAATTTCTTTGCGCAGACAGAGGCACTCATGCAAGGCAAGTCACAGGCAGCTGTCATAGCAGACTTCGAGTCTAAGGGCGTTATGGCAAAGGATTATCAAGACATCGTACCTTTCAAGGTATTTGAAGGAAATCGACCGAGCAACTCGATTTTGATTAAGAAATTGACACCATATACTCTTGGGCAGCTCATTGCCATGTACGAACACAAGATTTTCGTCCAAGGGTATATCTGGAATATCTACAGCTTTGACCAGTGGGGCGTACAACTAGGTAAAGAATTAGCTAAGAAGATCCTCCCCGAACTATCTCAAGCAGAAGAGATAGCGACTCATGACTCCTCTACTAATGGCTTGATCAATGCTTATCTATCGATGAGACAACGTGATCAACTTATAGGCATATATCCGCTTAAAGGCAGCATACAAAATTATGCATGGGGAGGCTATGAGTACATACCTAAGTTATTGGGTCAAGTCAACTCAGATCAGCAACCGCAAGCTGAGTACTGGATTGGCGTCCATCCTCGAGGTCGGGCACAGATATCTATCAATAAGTCGTGGGATTATCTTGATGAATATACCACGCTCCCCTACTTGCTGAAGATACTCGATGTCCGCAAGATGCTATCCATACAGTCGCACCCTAACAAGGCGCAGGCAGAGATAGGCTATGCCAGGGAAAACAAAGCAGGTGTCGCTCTGGATGCCAAACATAGAATCTTCAAAGATGATAATCATAAGCCAGAACTGATGATGGCACTCAGTGACTTCTGGTTGCTACATGGATTTAAATCAATAGCGCAAATCAACAAGACCATCGCAGAGACGCCAGAGTTTGGCACGCTCAGCCTTAAACTGGAGAAGGGGCTAAAGTACTTTTATAGTTATCTGCTTAACATGAGTCAAGGTGAAGTTACGGCATCATTGACATCGCTAAGAATCAGACTTCTGGATAGTGAGACAGAAGACAAGAATCATCCCGACTACTGGGCTAAGCAAGCATTTGAAGATTACGGCTACGACAAAGGAATCTTCTCTATATACTTCTATAATTTGGTCTACTTGAGACCTGGTCAAGGCATCTACCAAGAAGCGGGTGTGCCTCATGCCTACTTAGGAGGGCAGAATGTCGAAATCATGGCCAATAGTGATAATGTCTTCAGGGCGGGACTCACGCCTAAACACGTAGACATTGAGGCTTTGTTGGAGCATTTAGTATTTGAGCCAGTAGAACCACATATTATCATACCAAGCAAAATAGATCCATCGATCAAGGCATATAAAAGCCCTGCACAGGAATTTGAGCTTCAGCTTATCGAACTCAATGGCCAACAAGACATCGAGTTGTCTTCGGCGACGTCCGAATGTTATCTATTATTAGATGGTGGCATAACCGTAAAAAGCAATGGCACCACACTGTCAGTGGCGCAAGGTGAAGCATTCTTCTCTACAGAACACGCTGCATTTACTATTGAAGCAATTAGGCGCTCTAGACTGATTAGAGCTACCTTACCATAAATTGAAATAGTCATGACTAATTTTTTTGACCCTCTTACATTGGCCCAATTAAGTATAAGCAGCTTTATTGCCATTGTCTTCTTACAATCTGGCATTGACAAGGTATTAGATTGGTCAGGCAATCTCGGATGGCTTAAAGGGCACTTCAGTAAGACCTTTATCGGAGGTATGATAACTCCATTATTAGGAGTCTTGACCCTCGTAGAATTGGCAGCAGGAGTGATGGGAGTTGTCGGCGTAGGATGCATCTTATGCTGCGAAGACTCGAGCTGTGCCTGTATAGCGGTAGCGCTATCATTGGTTTCTTATCTGATGCTCATATTCGGTCAGCGTCTTGCTAAAGATTATGATGGCGCTAAGACTATAGCTATCTACTTTGGAGTGAGTTTAGTGTCTTTGTTCTTCTTTTGAGTGGTGAGTGGTGAGTGGTGAGTGGTGATTAAGAAAATTCATAAAGTCTATTAACATGATAGTTCTGCATTAAGTTGCTTAGAACACTTGTACTCATAACCCCGTAACTCCCTAACTCTGCCCTCGAAACTTGCAACTCCCTACCCCTGCACCCTCAACCCGTAACTCCTGAGCACTTCAACTCTTGAATAATTACTATTTTACCAGTGTTCTAGACTGATCTCAATATGAATATCTCACGACGCCACATCATCAAGCAACTCACAACAGGCATTGCAGCCAGCACAATACTAGGTAGCACTTCTCTCCTATCTTGTAAAGATCCTAAGTCTTTGACCGAGTCAATAACCGAGGTCGTAACTGATAAAAAACGTTTCTTCGATATCTCGTTGGGACAGTGGTCCTTACATAAGTCGTTCTTCGGTGATGCGCTCAACAGTGGCTTTGGTAATTTCACCAAGGCTCTTCAAAGTGACCCTGAATCTTTGCTGCAGGGTGTTCTGGATCCACTGGATTTTCCAACCATTGCTAAGAATGATTATGGCATCAATGGCGTCGAGTATGTCAATACATTCTACTATAATAAAGCTCGCAATACCGCATACCTAAAGGAGCTCAAAAGCAGATGTGATAGTGCTGGGGTTCAATCCGTGCTGATCATGTGTGATGCCTTAGGCGATCTGGGCGATACTGTTACTAACACGCGCAATGAAGCTATCAAAAATCATCATCAGTGGGTCGAAGCAGCGGCATTCTTGGGTTGTCATGCCATCCGAGTCAACGCTGCTGGCACGGGCACAGCAGAAGAGGTCAAAGATGCAGCAATACAAGGCCTCGGAGCACTTACTGAATACGGCCAATCCCACGGCATCAGTGTCATCGTAGAGAACCATGGAAGCTATTCATCAGATGGCTCATGGCTAGCTAGTGTGATGGACGGCGTGGATAACCCATACTGTGGAACCCTGCCAGATTTTGGCAACTTCTGCATTACCAGATCGCCAACTGACTATTCCGATTGTTTAGAGGAATATGATCGTTACAAGGGAATGACAGAACTCATGCCTTACGCCAAGGGTGTCAGCGCAAAAGCCCATGACTTTGATACAGGTGGAAATGAAATACATACAGATTTCAAGCGAATGTTCCAGATCGTCAAAGACGCAGGATACAGAGGCTACATCGATATCGAATACGAAGGCTCTTCACTCAGTGAATCAGATGGTATAAAAGCGACCAAAGCCCTAATGGAAAAAGTAGGTGCAGAATTGGGAGAATAGTCTCCTACTGACCGTATAACTCCTTGCCTTGCTCATAGTACTTATCTCCTTCACGCCAGAAGAAAGATTGGTCGGCGTTGCCGATACTGATAGCAGATAAAATGAAGGACTTCACATACTTTTCGATGTAATCCATATCCAAAGTTTCTAGCTCATCGCCAGCTTGGTGATAGTACTTAAATATCTCCTTATCAAACGATCTGAATCCAAGACTGAATGTAGGAGCTGGGATACCCTTGCGTGCAAAATTGACATTGTCCGACCGATCAAATAGCCCTTGCTCTTTGGCTGGATCTTCAATGGCGCCAAGCCCAAATGCATTACAAGATTGTTGCAACAAGTCTTCAGCATCGGTACGAGTCAAACCTATTACGGTAACAATTGAAGTATCATTATAGCCTCCATTGTCGATGTTGAAGCAGTATTTTATCTGATCTAATGGAACGGGAGGATTCTCCGCAAAATATTCGGATCCCAACAAGCCTTTCTCTTCTGCAGTAAACAGTATAAACAGCGCAGTGCGCTTCATAGGATTGGCTCCGATATACTCCGCTAATGACAATACCGCAGAGGTTCCCACAGCATTGTCCCGAGCTCCATTATAAATCGTATCTCCGGTCTCATCGGGCTGGCCTATGCCAACATGGTCATAGTGTGCACTGTATATGATATACTCATCTCTGAGTACGGGATCGGTTCCTGGCACAATACCTACTACATTAGCTGAGGGCAGTTCATTCTTCCTGATTCCCTGCATATTGAGTGTGGCGGGTACATCATTAGCTAACAGATTGGCTATGGCGACAGAGTCAGTTGTTGACACCCACATGTGAGGAAATTGTTCGCTGCGCTTATCTCCAATTGGATTAGTAGATAGTGTTTTTTGTTGTCCCAGTCTCTTGACAAATCTCCACGGTGTTCTTACGTTCTGATAGATCTCTACAAGCCCCATACCTCCTGCTTCAATGACTCGCTGGCGCTTAGCCCTGGATTCCTCTATGATGGCAAATATGTCGCTATTCTCTCCATCCCCTATCTGCGAGACTGCGAGCTTAAATCTCAAATCTACATCTGCAAGATCATCCTCTTGGCCATGATTGACGAATACTGTTTGAAAGGTGGAGTTCTGTGCATGACCATTGAGCACGAGAGCGTCGTCAGGCAAACTCAAGGATGAGGTGCCTATGCTAATAGTCGCACTATCCGGTGGCGCTACCTCCACAAATGGCACTGTCTGGAGATAATCGCCATGCCCTCCTAAGGTATCTACTCCAGATCTGATAAATACACTTGAGATGTAAGAGGCTGCAGATTCTAAGCCTTGTGAGCCCGTCTCTCGGCCTCTCAGGGCATCGGAAGCTAAAAAAGATATATGTGATGTAATCCCGCGCTGATCTATCGTTGCATTTATCTTATCAACATCGCTCTGTCCCAATACCTGACCATATATAAATAGTAGGCCAACTAATAATCTTAACATGTCTAAATGAATTTATAGAGACAATAATAAGCTTTTAAATACTCCTCTTTTAAATAGAGGCTTTGATCTATATCGTTTTTAGATTACCTTAACCTTAGATGTATTGGAAAGAACAATTGAAGCCTCTCATTTCGACGATCTTGGTCTTTGCTGCAATAGTATTTGTGGTGAGTAGATTCATTATTGGTAATCCCGCATTTGATAAGGAACAAAAAGAAATCGTACTTGACTCACCAAACAACTGGCTGGAAGATCGCCAAGAACGTAATCTCGCGTCGATGAATCAGCATTATGCGCAATTTATGACCTTAGGACAAGCCAATCTCGATCAGCAGTATGTTGAGGTTGCCCTAAATCACTTCTTCAAAGCCAAGTCACTCTTTCCAGAGCGCCTTGAGCCTCGGAAGAATCTGTGCTATTCATATATGATCAAGTGTCAGAAAGATTCTCGCTGGTGTAGACGGGCAAAACGTGAAATCTACTATGCATTGAAGTACGTTAATGATGCAGATCCACTCAATAAAGAATATATCGAACAACTGGCTGACCTAGTCAAGTTAGATACCATCGCTCACATGAGTGAAAATGATGCGCTCACGGCACTATATGTGAATTGATTATGTACTGACTGTCTCGACCCCAGTAGCATCAAAATTATTCGACCCGCAAACTTTGTCTATCAACTAGAAAATCAAAAGACATCTCAAATAGACCTTTGCCATTGACGGTAGCTGTCCAAGCTCCATGACCTTCATCCACGAGAGGGACAAATTGGCGGTAGATTCCTAATGCATTATAGATACTGTCTAATTCTTCTCCCTCGCTAAAAAGCACTGTGGGATCTTCTGTGCCATGCGCAATGAATAATTCAGGGTCGCCACTATCATATCTATCCAGTCCGAATACTGCTTCGAAAAGCTCCAATTTTACATTTCCTCCCCAGAATTCGACTAAACTTCTTACAGTGTAAGTCTCATTAAGGTGTGCAGTGGAAAGCGTAGGATCGGCGGCAATAGAAATTTCATCTCTGAAGTCCTCTTCATTTGAAATGCCGAGAGCGATTGTGGTTACCGCTCCCGCTGAGGCACCTCCCACAGTAATGAAATCTGTGTTTAGGTCATAAGTATTTGCGTTAGCCACTATCCAGCGTAGAGCTGCTTTAGCATCTCTTTGTGCAGCATACATTGCAAAGCTTGTACGAGCATCATCGGGAGTTTCTGCATTTAACATTGTGAAATCAATCCACTCTTGTGGCACAATGCCAGTAAAATCTCTCCCGCCAAAATCACTTGTTGTCCTATAATCGACCGAAGCAAAAACCCATCCACGAGAAGCAAAATAATTAGCCATTTCCACAATCTCAGGTTTCTTTTTTGTACCACCCTGAAACCCTCCTCCATGGATGAACATAAAGACAGGTCGATTAGCAGAGTTATTATCGGGGTAGTAGACATCTAACAACTGTGGCATCTCCGTAGTGTTCATGCCATCATGACTGAGGCCATCAGCATATCTAATGTCTTCGTCCAACGTAACGGTAAAAGAAGGTTCCGCCCGCACTGTTGGTATATCAGTATCTGTCAGGATTGCTACATCATCATTACAAGCAGTCCACATAATGGCAGCTCCAATGATTAGGTATACTATTCTGTACGCATTAAATTTTCGTATCATTTTTGTATTAACACTTTTCATTCAATTAAATATTGACCCCAATCTGTTGAGCAAATTTTAGGTAGTTGTTTTGTGCATGATCGATTGCAGTTGATTTGTCTATGGCTGCTGTATCATAGTCGTTCATCCCATGATTGTATTCTCTTACGTACCTATCACTCCAAATAACCAGCTCCATTATTACTGGCACTAGCTCAAGTCCCTTTTCAGTGAGTAGATAGATGTTTTCTTTTTTGTTGGTACTGAGCTTTTGTTTGCTAATGATATTTAGTGACTCTAAAAGCTTCAATCTTGAGGATAGAAGATTGGTAGCAATCTTCTCATCCGAGGAAACAAATTCTTTGAAGGTCTTCTTATGATACATGATCATATCTCTGACAATCAACAAAGACCACTTATCACCTATTAGGTCTAATGCAGAAGCGATCAAGCATGACGACCGAAAATTCTTTACCATTCAAGAACAAAGATATTGCTTTAATATTTAAAGCAATTTTCGCATAACATAAGATTCAACTAAATATGTTCGCAGGACATTTTGCAGCAGCTTTAGTTAATTTCTATAGCACCAGCTTATCGCTCTAAATCATCTGGCAAGTTCTTTTGCCGCGTTGAAATGGCTTTAGGCTTGAAGGTGTCAACTCTGTCTCAGGGTAGCAGGATGTTTCTTAAGCTACCTCAACAGTGCGTTGGGCTGAATCCCTGACCTGCACCTGTGTATGCTTAGCTTCTAAAAATTGTCCAAACCGCTCCTTGCCATAGGCCATAGTATAAGTCCCATTGTCCCAAGCTATCTTCCCATTAATCATTACGATCTTGACAACGTCATCGTTTCTATTGACGAGACGCTCACAGTCTTCTAAGAAATCAGCAGTATGATACTCATGCACTTCATCGCTGAGCGCCTCAGGGTCTATAATTGTTATATCAGCACGCTTGCCTACCGCTATATGTCCTGCATCCAAGTTAAAGAAGTCAGCATTCTCCTTGGTGAGGCGCCAGATGGCTTTTTCATAGTCCATAATTGGATCACCTTGTTCATGTGACCATTGCACATACCTTAAGAATCGTATTGGCATGTTGTAGAATGCCATATTGTTGATATGGGCACCTGAATCGGCAAATCCTATTACTCCATTTTCATCGTTGTAGTGCTTCTTATAATTTGTCGGATCGTGATTGCCGATAGTGGTCTCCCAGAGTATCTCTTTATCCATTTCTACAACAAGAT
>CAZAXY010000101.1:0-12872 GCA_964489125.1 uncultured Saprospiraceae bacterium | reverse complement strand
CCCGGAGCGTTAATAGACAAGTCTTTAAGCAAGGGTTGATTGAGATCCGCAAGCTCAGACAATGTGATTAAATTTAAAAATCCAAATAGCTTAGCAATCAATGGAATAAATGGATACGCCAACAAGGTCAATACTCCACTGATTGTCAACCATCTAAATATTGACCAATCTATAGGTGCTTGTGGCTGATACTCAATGAGTATCAACCCAAGATATCCCACATAGTATGCACCCAAAATCGAAAATATTGAGATGAAAAATTTATTCCATGATCGGGTGTCTTCGATAACTAGGACAGCTACGATACCAGCAAGGATCTGAAGGAAGGTAAACTCATAGTCTAATACAGAAAGAAAACTGGCTATAAGCACCACAACTATATGGGTGAACAAGGCGAGTCTATCTGAGAAGAAACTCTTCATGATGATCGGCACGATACAGAATGGTATCATATACGTGCTGAGGTTTTCAATACCATCAATGGAATAGACTAAAAAACTTATTGACAAGATCAATAACATGATAAAGCCAATCTTCCTCGGGCTTTCAAAAGTCTCAGGGTAATGCAACCAAAGATACAAGACATAAACACCGATGATCAAGCAAGTCAGCAAAATAAAACCTGCCAATACTATATAGCGGCTATACTTGTCTTCTTGTTGAGCAATCATAAGCGCATGAATCGCATTATTAGCTCTACTATCTACGATACTACCAGTTCTAATGATCTCTTCACCTGCGAAAATCTTCCGCTTGTATAGCAACACCTCTTCTAAGGACTCGTCAAGCTCTTGCTTGGAGCTCGAAATATTGAGTTCCGCCGTGACAATATCATAAAGATCGTTGTCTGCAGCTATAGTGGTTAAGGGTCTCATTTCCTCAACGAGAGACTCAACGGTAATATAGTCCTCAGGACGTATCTCATTAATCCCTGATGTAGATGTCAACCGTAGTCGATTGTAAAGTTTTTTATCTAGGGTGAGATCATTTGATCTGATTATCTCCTTGTTTGTAATGCTCGATAGATAGTTGTTAAGGCGATTATAATCACTGGAGCTCAGAAGATCCCTACTTCCTTGAAGCAGGTTTTTCCATCGACTGTAAAAGTCTTTTTTGTCATTAGACCGATAGAATAATGGCTTATAATCAATCTTAAGGGCTTCTTTCTCCGCCTTTAGTTCATCTGGACTCTTCCAAACGAAATAGTCCTTATCAGCAATAATGTTTTCATATTGCCAAGTGTCTCCAGGTTGAAAGCTAAAATCATACTGATCTTGCTTGGGAAACAGCAAACTTATTAGGAAGATGGCAGCAATGATGATTGCAGGTACAATGAGGGCTTCAGGGCCTCTTTTAACCTTATTTTCTCCTTCTGTCTTCACCTAACGCTAAATATTTTTAGACCAAGATACTTCATCGATCTGATCACAATGTGCGATATATCTGGAACATGTAAAAAAGTAATCTGATAGTCGATTTAGATATCTAACGATTCGATCCTTAATATCAATATGATCCTCACAAGCTACAACTCTGCGCTCTGCTCTACGGCATACTGTTCTGCAGACATGTGCTAAAGCAATTGCCCTGGAGCCACTAGGTAAGATAAATGTAGTAAGTGGCTGAAGAGGTTCCGTCATTTTGTCAATCCATGATTCTATGTATGATATATTATCTTCCTCAATAGTCGGATAATCTTCTATTTCATAGCCATCCTTTGCCAATAATGATCCGATATTAAATAGCTGATTTTGAATCATGATAAGTTGCTCAGACAATGCTTTTTCGAGGTTTTCTGCACCTAGTAATCCTACAAAGGAATTTAACTCATCGACTGTGCCATAGGCTTCCAGCAGAATCTCATCTTTAGATACTCGTCTTCCACTAACCAAAGAAGTAGACCCTTTATCTCCTGACTTAGTATATACCTTCACTCTTTCAAAATGTTAAGATGACTCCTCTCAGGACAATAACCAAGAGAAGGATTTATTGCTTTCTTATTTACGATTGTAATTATGAGAGGGGTCATTGGCTTTAATAACATTTTCATTGATCTGATCACTCTCCACTATTCCATCACGCAACCTAATGATCCTTGACGCATGATCCGCAATATCTGGTTCATGTGTAACTAAAATTATAGTATTACCCATATCATGTATCCGCTCAAATATGCCCATTATCTCAATAGAAGTCTTGGTGTCTAGATTACCTGTGGGCTCATCAGCCAATATAATAGCAGGATTATTGACAATCGCTCGCGCAATTGCAACTCGCTGTCTCTGTCCTCCTGATAGCTCGTTAGGCTTGTGATCCATGCGATCGCTTAATCCCACTTTAGTTAATGCTTCTTCGGCCATTTCTTCGCGCTTACGTCGACTCTTACCATTGTAAATAAGTGGCAGAGCCACATTCTCCAGAGATGTCAATCTCGGTAAAAGGTTGAAAGTCTGAAATACAAAACCGATCTCAATATTTCTAATTTCAGCTAGCTCATCATCAACCATATTACTTACATCCTCACCATTGAGCACGTATCTACCCGAAGATGGTGTATCGAGACATCCCAATAGATTCATCAGTGTTGACTTGCCTGAGCCCGATGGTCCCATTAAGGCAACATATTCATTCTTATTAATCGAAATGCTTACATTCTTAAGGGCCTTGACTTCCTCGCTACCCATGATGTAGGTCTTAGCCAGTTCTATAGTCTGGATTACGTTACTCATGATTTGGGTTTGAGAAATTTGGGTACAGCTATATATCCATCCTTGTTGTTAGTTACATTTTTCAAGGCCTGATCGTGGCTCAACTCGCCATCGATTCGATCTGTTCTAAGGCGGTTGACAATATCTCTATTTATATGCCTGAGAGGCTCTATACCTTCCGTATCAACTTCGTTTAGTCGGTCAAACATATCAATGATAGACGATAGATCTGAACTGATCTTACTTCGCTCTTCTAAGCTAAGTTTTAGCCTTGCAAGGCTTTCCAATTTTAATAATGTCGCTTCGTCAATTTTTGACATAACTTATGTGTCTGATAAATTGAATCTAATGCACTCAAAACTACTCATTATCCACGCTACATGTATAAGATTATAAAACTTCAAATTTTATTTATGTTTACACAGGCTTATGTGTGGGTGAATCATACCTATCAATAGTCCATGAACACTTTAGAGTGAAGAAGCTTAAACATATCGCTATCACTGGAAACATCGGAGCCGGTAAAACGACCTTGACTGCTAAACTAGCAAAGCATTATAATTGGAATCCTCAATTTGAAGACGCTGAAGACAATCCGTATTTAAATGACTTCTACCATGATATGAGGAGGTGGTCATTTAATCTTCAGATCTATTTTCTTAATTCGCGCTATGCACAGCTTATAAAGATCAAGGAAGGTGACGAGACTATCGTACAAGATCGCACGATCTATGAAGACGCATACATCTTCGCACCTAATTTATATGAAATGGGCCTAATGGAGCAACGAGATTTCAACAATTATTTTTCGTTGTTCAAGTCCATGTTGAGTCAGATAGATCCTCCTGATCTAATAATATATCTGCAGGCGAGTATCCCTACCCTTGTATCACATATACACGATCGAGGTAGAGATTATGAGGGCAGCATGAGCTTAGATTATCTACGGAACTTGAATGATCGATATGAAAACTGGATAAAGAATTACGACGATGGCAATAAACTCATCGTCAATATTGATGATCTTGATCTCAAGAATAATCCTGAAGATTTCGCTGGAGTGCTCAACTTAATTGATTCTAATCTCTACGGATTGTTCGAATAGTCATCATTAGTTGTTATTCCAATTTTACCCACAGATATGTATCAAGAGATTCTGAAGACCTGCCAATCAAGAAACGCCACTCTAGTAGCAGTGTCAAAGACAAAACCTGTTGAAGACATTCGTAGATTTTATGTCATTGGACACAGGGACTTCGGAGAAAATCGTGTGCAAGAGTTGGTGAATAAAAAGGAGCAACTACCTGATGATATTCGCTGGCATCAGATCGGTCATCTCCAGAAAAACAAGGTAAAATACATAGCCCCATTTATACATCTGATTCACTCAATTGACAGCACCGAGTTATTGAAAACCGTGGATAACGAGGCCGCAAAAAATAATCGAGTCATAAATGTGCTTCTTCAGGTGAAGATTGCTAAAGAAGACAGCAAATATGGGCTGAATATGGAGCAAGCAGAGGAAATCATTCAAGGCTATCTGGGTGGTCAATATAAGAATATCTCTATTCAGGGGCTGATGGGTATGGCCACCTTTACTTCTGACAAGGATATCGTTATATCTGAATTCATTAAACTAAGGTCTTTCAGAGATCAATGGGCTGGATCATATGACATAGATCTTAAGGAATTAAGCATGGGTATGTCTGGCGATTATAAGTTGGCACTATCGGAAGGCTCTACCATGATAAGGGTAGGTAGTCTGATTTTTGGCGGCAGATGAAAAAAGACCCAATGATATTGGGCCTTTTATTCCTATATATACTGTTCTGTCCTAAAAATAGACGCCGCCTGCTATAGCGAAACTACTTCCACCACCTAAATAAATTTTGGGTTCAACGTATAGTTCTAACCCGCCGTCTAATGGAGTCACTCCTTGTAAGCCTATAGTTAATCCAGTGTCAGTGAAGCCTTGAGAACCGATTGATCCTCTAAAGAAATTTATACCCGCAAATGGTGTGAGATGGAAACCTTCAAGGTCACCTAACTCAAGGCCTTTGTAAAAAAGATCCCCCTCAATAAAGAAATCAACAAAGTTATCCAAAGCGAAGTTAAATTGACCTTGGACAGCAAATTGATCATCGATATCATACATTGCTCTACCTCCGAGGCCTAAGACTCCTCCATCAAACACAATATTTGCTCCAGCTCCCAACTTGAATTGAGAAAAACCATCTACTGCACAGAAGAAAACAAAAACTGAAACTACTAGTAATCTAAGCATAAGAACTATTATTTTGGTAATGTCCGTAAGGTAACAAATCCTTAATGAGAAGTAATCACTAATATGGGGGATTATTACGGTTTTACTAAGCGAAAACTCTGTACACTGGAATCGCTGATTATCTCTATAATATACAATGCTGATGAATACTCTGAGAGCACTATACGTGGATTCAACTGATTACCACTTTGTATGATTTGTCCTTTCAGGTTGTAGAGGTTCCAGTCATATCTAGACTGATCAGTCCGTATTACTGCAAAGTCACTCGTGGGATTCGGAGCAATTAAAAACTCCTCATTGTTCACGATGGGTTCCGCAGCGCTAATCTCTTCATTAGACACGAACTCTGTCTCATACAGAGTAATCCCCCCCCGACCATTGCCAAAAACAATCTCTAAAGAGCCATCACCATCTATATCATCCATATCGACTGTGGTACGTTCCCCTATGAATATACTCTCTGACAGAATTGAGCTCAGTGCAAAACTATCTGCAGGAGCAAATTCCGATATATCCTCATAATACTGGATCCCACCCGCCTCATTACTGGCAAGAAATTGCCACTGTTCTCCATTATCATGAATTGCAGCAGAAGAAAAATTACTAATGAAGTTTGGATCTCTTAAGAAGATATTACCAAATGCTGGATCGTTGCTATCCTGTGTCTCATCAGGATTGAAGTTGGCCTGCTCCACACTCCCGATATTTTGAAAGTAATTGAGCGAACCTAAACGATCATCAAATGAATTAAAATTCTGTTCACCAATGATGATATCACCAAGTCCGTCTTCATCAAAGTCAAATATGGTTGGGGAAGCAAAACCGCTGACATTTATATCAAAAGCCTGATACACTGGCTGGCGAAAATTAAATACATTGGGCAATCCAGACTGGTTCTCCACGTAGTATAGATATCCAGCATCATCACCTATCAGCAGATCGATATCACCATCTCCATCAAGATCGCCATCCGCCGGAGAATACCATCTGGATGTTTCATTAAATTCAGAAAAGCCAAGATAATCTCGATCAGTTAGTTCGTATGCTGGCTCACGAGCAGTTCCAACATTTCGATATAATTGTAATCTTGCCTGAGGAGCTCCACTAATCGCAGAAGTCCCTGACGAGCCGACTAGAATATCTATAAGTTCATCTCCGTCTGCATCAAAGAATATTGGTCTGCTATGACGACCATGAAACATCATATCGTTTATAAATAGGTTTGTATCTATAAGCTCATATCCATCATCTGTCCGCACATAATACCAGATAAAGTCTTCTGTCTGACCACTAATCTGATCATTAGGACAAACTATAATACCTTCAGAGTCAGGGAGCTCCACATTGAAAGCTGCTAAAAACACCTCCATTTCGGCAGGTCTAGAAGTGGTAGGAAAACGCAATTCCACTTCAGTTATCCATGGGTTTTCAAGGGAACCATTGTTATTCAATTGTACAAGGCCGTCATAAGCGACATCGCCTAACAATAAATCAGGCAGACCGTCATCATTGTGGTCGAATGCTGTCACAGTAGAACCGCTATGTCTAACCTGAGCGACATCGTCATCAACCCGCTCTGCGAACGTAGCACATTGCATATCATTAGGGCTGAGATCAATAACCTCAGAGAATGCACCTTCCACAAACTTTCCATAACATTGATCACCCAGCTCAAATACTAAGGTGTCAAGACCTAGATTTCTCTCCACTGCCATATTCTGGTAAAAGGCCACAAACGACCCAGCTGGATCAAAGGCTAATATGTCTATATCACCATCTTGATCTATATCTGAAATCTCAGGAAGATCTATAACGCTCACAAATATCTGAGTAAAGCCTCTACCTATGGGAATGAATAACAAGTCAAACGGACGACCTGGAAAACGTAGCATCTCATATGAAAGGCGCCCTTCAACTATACTTCCTCGCCAGACTTCTATACCAGCAATTGAAGTTGAAGTCGGACCAGAAAAAATATCCATAACACCATCATTATTAAAATCTCGTAGAAGCATCCACGTCTGTGGTCGTGGAAATATATCCACAAAGTCTGGATCGTAAGTATAGCCCTGTCCATCTGAAATTAATGGACTTACTGTCCCGCCCAGGCGATCATATATGAGTAGATCATTTATGCCATCTAAGTTGATGTCGATATTGTTGAATTGTCCTGCAATAATGCCGCCCAAATAGGGATAGGCCAATTCCTGACCATCAATGCTGACAGGCACATTGGATAGCGTCAACTCTTGTCCTTTTAGTAAGACAAGATTGAAAAATAGCCATGAATAGATGACGAGTATTTTCTGCATATTTCTATAACGACAATTAAATGTATGACATATAGTTGCCTGAGAAATAATTGAAAATGCACTAATGTCACTTTTAACACCGTTTTAAATGGTATTTGCAATGCAATATCGTCTACTTTTGTAGAGGGTTCACCCATGATTTTGTTGTCATCAGTTGAGAATATGGAGACTAAAGCAGTAGAAAAAAGCCGTTGGAATAACTCATTAAGCAAGTCAATTGCTATACACGTATTCCTACTACTGATTGCATGGTTGCTCAAGTTACCATACGATCCTGACAATAATATTGATACGCAATACGCGGTAACGGTCAACTTCCAGGCGGTAGATTTCAACACAAGTACTAGTTCAAATAGTACAAGAAGCCGATCTACAGAAGGTGCTCAAAGAGCCAGGTCTGAAGCTCCAAAGAAAGTCGAAAGCAATACACCAAAGCAGGTAGAAGTACCTAAGGTTACACCACCTAAACCTACTCCTACCCCGCCAGCACCCGATGCCAAACCTACTGACCCTGTATTCAGTGAGACAACTACTGAAGAGAGTGATATTCAAGCAATAGAGGAGCCAATAGAAGTAGATGACCCCGAACCGGAGTTTATCCCAGAAGATATTCCGCTACCAGAACCATCTGCTGAGCCTGTCGTGCTTAATCCAGATCTACCGAGTATCGAAGATATCATAGCCGATATAGATGATGAGCCTATCGACATATCAGAAGAGACCGATATATTCTCTGACGAGGATGGTGATAATAGTGCCGAACAAACTACGACTGATGGATCTGGAGATGGTGATCCATCATTGAAGGACGGTGACTCCTCTGGGACTGGCAAAGGAGATCGTGGCACTGGCAGAGGAAGTGACGAATCCGGTGATGACAACGATAGTGGCATCGGTACAGGTGACCACGGCGAAGGAGAATTTGATGCAAGTGGAGATGGAGTGTTTGGTCGAAAAGTAATCTATCGTGATAATAGTATACTTGGCGCCTCATCTAAATCAGGTGTCATTGTATTCAAGGTCTGTATTAACCGAGAAGGGAGTGTTAGCTTCTTAGAAATAGACGAATTCAGAACCACAATTAAAGAGCCAAATGTATTGCGAAAAGCATTGAGCGCACTTCAGAAATATAAGTACGAAAAGGATTATACGGCACCAAAAGAACAATGTGGAGTCTATAAACTTAAAGTCAACAACTTTAATGGCATAGGGGGATAGGTTTATGCTATAAGGTTTTAATATAGGTTCCTTCTTTAGTGTAAAAGCTTAATTATCAACTTATATGCATCTTCCTTTCTACTTTGTCTTTTGCTTTCAATCTTAGTAGTTAAGACGAAATTTTAATAGATCGTTCTCAGACAGCCCATGTAATCTTCGCAATATTCAGAGCTAGCGATGGAAGAAACTAAAGCAAATCATATAGTATGGGAGATGGAATAGTATAAAGTATCAACCTACCATCATTATGATTTACTAAATATTTTATATTCCCATTTTGCTAATTCAATTTTATCATTTGCATTTAAATTGACGGCTTGAGCAGTAAAGCCATCGGTATATCCTAATAGGTCTTGTTCCATGACATACTCAGTAGGTTTATCGGTCAAATTGAGTACACAAAAAACTTTATCTCCATTCTTCTCTCTGGTGAAGACAAGTACCTGATCATCGACATGGACAAATTCTGCAACTCCGCCAAACTCTCCATTCCATAGCGCCTCATTTTCATGTTTCAAGCGAAGTATTGTAGTATACCATTCTGCTTTCTCATAATCCTCAAATCCGATATTATCTTTATTAAAAAATTCTAATCTTTTTTCCAGAGGTTCTTCTTGACCTCCATATATTAATGGCATGCCCTCAATAGTATATGCTAATGTTGCTAAAACGTCATGAGCCTCACCCATTCTTTCTTTCGTGCTGCCTGCCCAGCTATTTTCATCATGATTAGAGGTGAACTGGATGTGCCAACCTGTGCTGTATTCTTCAGAGTTAGTTTTATACCAATCTCTTACATCTTCAGGTCCCTTCTCCCCATGAGCTAATTCATTGAGTAGATGATGAAAGCCCCAACCATAATCGCACTGAAAGTATTTCTTGTTTCGTAGTTCTGCGATCTGAGATTCTGCTAACATAAATACGTCAGGCTTTGCCTTAGTCAGTGCATTAGAAACTTCATCCCAAAATTCAGCAGGTACACCATGCGCCACGTCCATTCTGAATCCATCAATATTCTCATCACTAAGCCAATAGATCATATCTGCAATCATATGTTCCCGCATAGCAGCATTATCAAAATTGAGATCCGCCACATCCGTCCAGCCCCAGCTCTCACCAGTTGAGGGGTCAATTGGATCTATAATATTACCATCTTCATCATGTGTGTAGTAGTCTGGATGTTCCGTAATCCATATATGATCCCAACCAGTATGATTAGGCACAAAATCAAGGATGATCTTCATTCCTGATTTATGCACTGTATTGACCAATCTTTTGAACTCATCAAGGGTGCCAAATTCTGGGTTGACCTTTGAGAAATCTGAGACTGCATAGTAGCTACCCAGGCTTCCTTTCTTCTTAGTATCAGAAATAGGATATATTGGCATCAACCATAGAATATCAACTCCCATTTCTTTTAATCTGGGTATGTGTTGTTCAAATGCGGAAAATGTACCCTCGGGGGTGAATTGTCTAATGTTAACTTCATACATACTGGCATTCTTTGACCACACTGGATAGTGACCCTGCATCACTGGAGCAACCACTTTATTGTCGACTGATGCTGTAGACTCTTGATTGTTTTTACATCCACTTGTTAATATGATAGCGCTCAGTATGATGATAGGCAGCGACAATCTTGAAATGATACGATTCATATTTCTGTCAATTTGTTAACTATATCTTCGAATTTTAAAGATTCAAAACCGGGTATAACAATGTCCGCATTATTGAGATGATCGGTTGAACCAATACCTACAGCCATAAATCCTCCAAGTTTGGCTGCTTCTATACCTTTTTGAGAATCTTCAAAAACAATAGTTCTTTCAGGTTCAACACTTAATAAGGACGCACCTGTCAAAAATACTTCTGGATGGGGTTTAGAGTGAACAACATCACCCCCACCAACTATGGCTTCAAAAAAATGAGCGATGCCCGTTTTCTCGATAATATATGAAGCATTCTTACTGGCAGAACCCAATCCTATTTTGATATTTTGTGATCCTAACTCTTCAAGTAAAACTTCAACATTAGGTAGTAATTCACTTTTATCCATATCAGAGATGAGATCGAGATATTTCTCGTTCTTGATAGCGCACCAGTGCTGTAACTCTTGATTGTTCAGCACCACTTCACCGAGTTGTAATATATGGATCAGTGAATCTACTCTGCTCACTCCTTTGAGTTTCTCATTTTCTGAAAGTGTTAAGTCGATATTCCAATTTTTGGCTATATCTCGCCAAGCTGCATAATGATATCTAGCAGTATCGACTAAAACACCATCTAAATCAAAAATACATGCTGCCACCTCCATTTTGCTCAACTTTGATAAGCCAGAATTCATTACAAAGAAAACACTACGATACCAAAAATCTCATTTTCTAGCACATATTCAACGTTTAACAAACAAATATTTGGGGATTTTGATACTTTTTGTTCACATTGTTGATTTGATAAGATTCTGAATCAATCTATGAAAGACTATCTGATAAAACATCCTTGGAAAATTGTTGAAAAAGGGTTTCATAAGGAAGATAATTTGATATCTGAGTCTATTTTCTCAATAGGAAATGGGTACATGGGAGTTCGTGGTTCTTTCGAAGAAGGATATAGTGGCGACACCTTACAGGGCAGCTATATTTCTGGGATCTATTACCCGGACAAAACAAGAGTTGGTTGGTGGAAAAATGGTTATCCTGATTATTTCGCTAAAGTCCTTAATTCGGTTAATTGGATAGGAATAAATGTTTATATCAATGGCGAATTACTTGACTATGATCAAGCTGAAATCATAGCGTTCAGAAGAGAGCTCGATATGAAGCACTCCATATTTAAAAAAGACATCACCATAAGAACATTAAGAGGACAATTGTCAATATCCAGCGAAAGATGCTGTTGTCTCGACCCTAAGGAACTAGCCCTGATCCGCTATAGTATCCGATCTATAGATTTTATCGGAGATCTCACAATCGAGTCCTATTTAGATGCTGATGTCATGAATCAGGATGCTAACTATGATGAATCATTTTGGGACTTATTAGAACCTCAGGGTACCAGTTTCCCTTCAGTACGGTCACGGACGAAGAAAACAGGATTTGAAGTTTATGCCTCAATGTATAACGATACTGATGTCAGTACATCTGGTAGCAACTTCAGTCTTGGTAAGACTTCCGAATCCTATACTTCAAGCATGATTGAAGGGCAGGAGACTACTCTGGACAAATATGTTGCGATTAACACATCATTCCATCAAGATCAGAATCTTAGCACAAGAAACAGTGATTTACTGAAGCGGGTACAGAAGGCTGGTTACCAAACAATTATCTCAAGACATAAGGAATTATGGGACCGCAGATGGGAAAAGAATGACATAGAAATCAATGGAGACATTGCTGCACAACAAGGACTTAGGTTTAACATACTTCAGCTATATCAGACTTATGATGGGATGGACAATCGTCTCAACATCGGTCCAAAAGGCTTCACAGGTGAAAAATATGGAGGCTGCACATATTGGGATACTGAAGCTTATTGTCTTCCATTCTATATGAGTACCACCGACCCTACCGTTGCAAGAAGTCTCCTTGTCTATCGATACAACCATCTGCAAAAGGCAATTGAGAATGCGGCAAAGCTTGGATTTAACAAGGGTGCCGCTCTCTACCCTATGGTTACCATGAATGGTGAAGAGTGCCATAATGAATGGGAGATCACATTTGAAGAAATTCACAGAAATGGAGCTATTGCATATGCCATTTATAACTATGTCAACTACACGGAAGATCGCAGCTATTTAGGAGTGCATGGTTTAGAAGTGCTAATTGGGATAGCACGATTTTGGTCACAGAGATTTCAGTACTCCGAGGCGAAAAAAGCCTATGTTTTGCTCGGAGTCACCGGACCTAATGAATACGAAAACAATGTCAATAACAATTGGTATACTAATTATATCGGTCGCTGGTGCTTGCATTATTGCATCCAAGTTATGGATGAGTTGAAAAAAGACAATCTTACCCAGTTCGCGAGCATTATAGACGATATTAATTATCAGGAAGAAGAAAGAAGTAGATGGCAAGAGATTATTGACAACACCTATTTGCCTTACGATACTGAGCGCCAAGTGTTCCTGCAACAAGATGGTTTTCTGGACAAAGATTTACAAGCTGTATCAGTACTCCAGGATAATGACACTCCGATCAATCAGAACTGGTCATGGGATCGTATACTGCGATCTTGCTATATCAAGCAAGCCGACGTCTTGCAAGGAATATACCTTTTTGAAGATCATTTCGACCTAGAACAAATCAAAAGGAATTTTGAGTTTTATGAGCCTATGACAGTTCATGAGTC
>CAZAXY010000100.1:0-13078 GCA_964489125.1 uncultured Saprospiraceae bacterium | reverse complement strand
TAGTTTGATTCTTTTAGTAGATTCTTCGGATTGCTCGTCTGTCGTTACCATTGAACTCTCCGTTTTCATCACTGCTAAAACAGGCATTCATTAATGAAGTGCTATTGTTGCCTGTAGGTGTACCAGGAATATGGATAGCACCTACGCCAGCTTGTCCTTCATTAGTATTAGAGCCACAACTTGATCGATTGAACCAATCAGTATGTCTCAACCCGACTGAATGACCGATTTCATGTGTAATCACATGCTCGTGCACATCCGTATCAAATGATCCTAAGTTGAAAATCTGTATGAGTCTATGAGGGCGACCGCCAGTAGGAAAACCAGCTGACCCTCCGCTTCCATTCTCATTGACAGAATTATCAAATACGACCATATCTGCTCCATCGACAGCCGCCTGACTACTTCCAAAAGTTAATCTGAAATCGAGAGTTGAACCTCTAAGGTTATTGAAATTCGCAACTGCTCTTCTGAGTCCTCTCTGTGCTCGGTTAGATAGCGCTTGATTACCTCCGGTAAATCCTAGAATATCAATCGTACGATTAGCCCTACTGACTAAATTGGTAGTTCTGTATTGCTTTAAATCCGAATCACCGCCCTCTATATCTTCTATTGGCTCCATGTCTTGCAAGGCCTCTAAGGTCATAGCAATATCATTGCCGATATAGATTCGCTCTTCTACGCCACCACCAGGCAAGAAGAAATCACCTTTGGTAATCTGACGCGCATCGAGCTCAAGCGACTTTACCAGATTTATTATCTTCTGGTCGGTAACAATTGATCTGTCGGTCTCATAATCATTAATAATAAATGAGTCCTCTAAAGTAGTGTGAACATCGCTCTGGATGTCGTCTTGTTCTTCATCACTACAACTATAAATAGTGATTGATACACAGCATAGGAATGCTAATAGAACGAAATAGTTAATTTCTTTCATAATTAATTAATATTTTGACAATTTGTAAATAGCACAATAAAATTGCGCAGTGTGCTCAAATTTATAAAACTTAATTGCGCAGGCAAGCTTTTCATTCCAATTTTTTAATAAAATATTAACATATGGCGGCAATTGTACTTACGGCAGACCGTTAAGGCGTGTGTGAATACAAAAAACTAGGGTGGATGTGGCATCTTGACCTATAAAAAACAAAGGCCACCTATTGCATAGGCAGCCTTCATTTCAATCAATATAAACAGAACTTGTAATACTTATCAGGCAGGTTAACATGGTAGAAATACTATCATGAAACTTGCACTTATCGTTAGCACATTACTCAGCTACGGTAGTAACTCAGGTAGATCTACAGGCGCTTATCAATATGTCTATATTTTTATAAACTATCCTCCAGCAACGACTGTGATGCTAAAGAATAGATGAATTTGTGCCAGACGGAGGACCTGCTTCACTCGAGAATGTCGCATTGACCAAGGCTATGAATGTCAACATTCCAAACTTATCATCATCGTCAGGACTATAGACAATAAAGAGCTTGTCCACGACCTCACTCGGCACCTCTGTCAATGGTATATGAACAAGCCCCGTTTCAGCCTTTTCATTAGGTACTGCCATTCGGCCAGAGCCTAAAAGCGCTCCGTCTGGACTACCTGCTCTGATCTCTAGCTCGAATCCCTTATCTGGTGCCGACTGCCACCCTGCGAGGATATTGACAGACTTAACTCCCGACAGGTCCATATTCTCAAATGCAAACGATCCGCCACTACGAGGCAGAATCAAAAGTTTCATTCCACCGAATTCGACAGGATTAAACGCATCGACTTCTACCACGCCACCCATATCAAACGTACTATTCTTAAGTGCAAGTTTTTGCGCCCCCGTTAACGCCAAGACTCCCTCATGTCCATTATCAGTATAGCTCGCCGTAATGACCATAGTCTTTCCATCTGATCCAGGTGGTGGAGTAATCGTACCAGAAGGAGGAAGCGATGAGCTTTTTTGCCCTGCTAACGACTCTATATATTTTGCGATGAGCTGTGCATCTGCTTCGCTGAGATCTGGATGTGCAGGCATGTTAGTCTCACCCCACACTCCCGTGCTACCATATAGGATCGTCTTAACGAGATAACCTGTATTGTTAGCTTTGTCCTGATACCTCAATGCAATGTCCGTATAGGATGGACCGATGGACCTCCCTGCTGCTTTATGACAGGCTAAGCAGTCCAACCCCTTGATTAAATTCTCACCCATAGCAGCATCTGATATAACTTGATGACCAGTATTCAGCGCCGCTTCATCAAAACCTGCTATATAGTCCACAGCAACAAATAGCTTAGAAGGGTCTAATGATTCTCCGTCTTCTATATCAAATACTTCTACAGAATATTCAACAGGAACTCCCGGTAGATAAAACGATGAATTACCTCCATTCAAAGAAATCTTTACATCTGGTGCAGTATTACCGCTGACAATCGATACTGGCATGCCCGCACCTACCATATCTTTGTCGTCCATTGCTTCTACACGTATATTGTATTGCCCTCTCTCCTCGTAGGTATAGCTGATCATAGCATCAGAGGATTCAACTATATCACCATTACCCATATCATATCGATAGGTGATCGGATCATCCTCTAAATCGGTCGCCGATACCTCAACATTTACCGTCAATGGGCTTGTACCAGATACATGATCTACTTGAACCTGATCGATAGTAGGAGGAAGATTCTCTCCATTGTATTTGATATAAGCCAAACCAGAATCTTTGTTTTTAGTAAACCACCCCTTACCGTACTCTAGTAGGTATATCGTACCATCATCTGCTATTTCCATGTCAATTAGACTATTCAACTCGATGTCGGAAGCAAAAGGATCTACATTTATAAATTGTCCATCCTCATCAAATGACGCCGCCAACATCCATCCTCTCATCCAATCATAGATGATGGTCTTACCATCGTAAAATGCGGGCGGCGCATTAGGACCCGTGTAGATATCACCATAGATGGTTGGTCCAGCCATGGCATTACGACCGCCACTTTCGACAGATTGATGAATAGTGCTACTACTATAGTCATAAAATATGTAGGCTGGTTGTGCAGGAGGTAGTTGTTGCAGGCCTGTATTATTTTTTGAATTATTGATAGGTTTCAGGGGGTCAAAAGTTTCACCTGATTGACCATTGCTGTAGTCATAGGCATGATAAGGCTTATTGTCAGCAATAAACAAGGGCCATCCAAAGTTTCCCGCAGCTGTCGCTACATTCATCTCATCATATCCACGAGGGCCTCTGGTCCCAAAAGAGTCTTCTCCAGCATCTGGTCCTACATCGCCCCAGAAGACCCAATGTTTCTTGGGGTCAATCGAAATACGATATGGATTGCGATGGCCCATAGTATATATCTCGGGTCTTGTATTAGCCGTTCCTACAGGGAAAAGATTGCCCGCAGGAATATCGTAAGATCCATCCTCATTAACCTTAATACGGATTATTTTACCTCTGAGGTCATTGGTGTTTCCACTAGAACGACGAGCGTCGTATTGTTCTCTTCCGGGCAGGTTATTCAATGGGGCATATCCGTTGTTGACATAGGCTACGTCAGGTTCATCAAATGGTGTAGAATTATCTCCAGTCGATAGATAAAGCAAACCATCGCTTCCAAAAGCTATCGATCCGCCTGTATGGCAACAGATCCGCCGTTGACTGGCGACATCCAGAATTATTTGCTCTGAATCCATATCGAATACGCCATCCTTAAACTTGAATCTCGACAATCGATTCACCCATTCATCGCCAGTAGGACTATAAAAGGTATAGATCCAATGATTCTGAGCATAATTGGGATCTTTTTGCAATCCCATAAATCCCTCTTCGGCATTTACACCCGGTACACCGCTCACGCAGTACACGTCTAATTTAGCCACGTCAGTGAGCTCACCCGATTCGTTATTGTACCATTTAAGTCCTCCCCTGCGCTCGGCGATCAAGACATCTTTATTGGGTAGGATGGTCATTTCAGTTGGTTCGTAAAAATCTCCAACTGCCAATGTCTCTTTAGTAAATCGCCTTTGATCAGGAGGGTATTGGGAAGTAGCCTTGTTGTAGTTCAACTTCTTATTGCCGCCCATAGCGTAATCTATCCCCGCAGAAAGGTGCTTGAGATAAAGTTCCTCCTCATAGCTCTCCTCGGTATGTCCTAATGCGGTGTAAAAAGCTCTCCCTCCATCAAACTCATGGTACCATGCCATCGGATGATAGTCGCCATTTTCACCACCCTCATACGAATTCTCATCAACAGCGAGGATCACCTTGACATCTGGATTCATATTGTAGAAGTTATAGAGCTCATCTACACGAGTCCATACTGAATCCTGAAAGAAAGAAGTCGCCGGAAAACTTTTATCCTTAATAATGAAGTTAGCCTCCTGAGTAGCTGGGTGACTTTGAAAATATGCCCCTACCAGGTCACCGTACCATGCCCAACCATACTCTGTATCCGCCGCCGCATGGACACCTACAAATCCTCCACCAGCTTGGATATACCGCTCAAAAGCAATCTCCTCATAGCGGTTCAACACATCCATCGTCGTATTGAGAAAGATAACAGAGGCATATGCTGCCAAGTCTTCATCGTTGAACAACTCCCCATTGGAAGTAGTATCCACAAGATATCCATTCTCAAGGCCTAATTTTTGTATCGCAGCTATCCCGTTGGGTATGCAGCTGTGCCTGAACCCTACCGTCTTGGATATCACCAGTACTTTAGGCCCGCTGTCTGCACTTTTGTTGAAATAAAAATATCCAAAGAGAACGGCTGCAACGACTACAGCTAATAAAAGAAGAATAGCTTTTTTCATACCAATTATCTTAACCATTAGACCAAAGACGTTAAAGATAAAAGCGAAAGCGACAATTCACTACAAGCGATAATTAAATTCGATTAAGTGCTTTTTTTCTCAGCTTTATAAATAGTCGAAATGCCACCTGCTTGCGGCATGACCTCTACATTGCCATAGCCTACTTCTAAGAGAATTTTCTTCAGACGTTCCCCATGCGGAAAGACATGGGCTGAATCGCCTAAGTAGCTATAGGCTCTCTTATCAGATGAAAATAAGCGACCGACCAGCGGAAGGACAAGCTTAGTATGTATCCAATATCCCTGCTTCATTGGAAATGACTGTGGAACGGAAGTCTCTAATATTACCAATATACCTCCTGGACTGAGCACACGGAGAATTTCCGACAATCCCTTTATAAGATCTTGAAAATTGCGTATGCCATAGCTTACTGTAGCCGCATCAAATGAACCGTCATCATAAGGAAGGTTTTCGGCATCGCCTAACTCAAAGTCGATCAAGTTCTCCAGTTTTTGATCTTTGATTTTTTGTTTAGCCACTTCCAACATTCCTGAGCTGATATCAATCCCAATGATGCGCTCGGCATCAGTGTCCTTCATTAGAATTGGCATATCGCCAGTGCCTGTTGCAATGTCTAATATAGATTCAGGTTGTGAATCTGCTACAATCTTGAGGACTTTCTTGCGCCATCCTACATCCATCCCAAAGGTGATCAACCGATTCATCCTATCATAGTGCCCAGAGATATTGTCAAACATCTCGGTGACCTGAGACTTTTTATCAGTTGTCTGATCTGCATAGGGCTTAATGGAAGTCTCTTTGGACATAATTATTAATTAATTGAAGATTGCCTAAATAAATAACACTGAGGGCAATTAAAAAGATTCTCCATAGCCTTATTATCTATTCTGATGGTTGATTGCTGCGATGGTCTATTACTACATCATAGATCACTACCCACTATAGTCGTTCGGATCACCTGTGGCATCACCCCCGACTACTAAGACCTGAAGTATAATTGCCTGCCTTGATGCACACATCTCCATAGTTGAGGTCCATAAGAAACAAATGAACTGTGTGAGAGTAGGAATTGGATCTTGATTCATTCAAAAATATGAGTTATTTACTTCGTTATCCTTTATCTGAGACATAAAAGGGAGACGAATCTTGACAACCCATCTCCCTCGCTATGCAATGTCACTACATCCGATGATCACACTCTATTTGCAGTCAAAAAATACAAAATGGCCATCTGTCAAACGCAATAACAATTAAACATATCAATGAAATTTCTTTCAAGGTGATAAATTATGCTGTTTGGTATAGAGCTTGCTTAAAATACGGGCTAAATGGAGCAATTTATCATGTTAAACTCATTCTTCTCGATCAAAAAGTCTGTTGACATTTTTCTGTACTGAATCTAATAAGAACTCATAGGTCAGAAGCAAGGTCAAAGAGTTGTAGGCGAATGGTGCATCCTGAGTGCTCAATCTATCTAGATTAGGAAACCCTGAGAAGATTGGTTCACTTTGTCCAAATGAAAACCCCCAGTCTAAGCCAACTACCACAGATGAATTAGCGCCATCAATCTTACACCCTGCGGCGAGATGGAGACGGTCGTTATCCGCAATATGAATCTTGGAGTTGTTAGTGTTTTCAGCGCCATTTTCATAATTAGTAAAGTTGGTTCTGAAGCTGCTCATGAACTCTATTTTATTCGATAAATTCTTCGCATAGCCTATGCTGATATTGGCAACAGGGCTTGAGCCGCTTTCAAAGGAAGTTGTGCCCTGAGCTCTATCTTCCACAGAAAACAAATCGTATGAACCCACGCCACTGATGAAGTTGAGATTAACCCATAAGTGGGAAGCATCATCTAGCAAGGTGGAGTATCCCAGACTGACTTCCCATCCGTATCTTACTCGTGGAGATAGTGAGAAGTCAGTGACATTAGCCAAATTAAACTGTACTTGATTGACGGTGATTGTAGAGCTCTCGATGCGGCCACTTGTACTCACTGGGCTATATCTGGGCGTGGTAATAACCAGACCAAAACGTTGATTGCCTAACTCATATGCCGCACCAAGCTTAGTGACCATAGCCAGTATTGAAGAATATTTTAAATCAAAATTTTCAGAGAAAAATTCATCCTGCAAGCCTGAACTGATATCCACTCGCTCCGACTGGATATTGTATTGATAATCTGTACTCAGTACGCTCCAATATTGGCTGATTCCTAAAGAGAGGTTACTACCAATATCAAAGGAAGACCCGAGGCCTATCCAGGTTTCGTCACCAGAATATCTATAGCTGAATGATTCGGTATCAAGCTGATTACCGGTACTCCCTTCATCACTATAGTTTAAAGAACTGTCCCATCTGTCTCGCTGGAGTAGGGTCACTACGATCTTAAAATCATTGATATCTGTGCTATAAGTAATCAGTGTCGGATTAAGTGTGAAGTCCCTAGACTGGGTTCGTTGATCATTACCAAAAAACCCATTGTAGTTATAGGAATTGTAGTTAGGCATGAGTAGGGCTAAGTCCAATGACTTGTCCTCTGCATATCTGAGTGCTGCTGGATTGTAATACACCATGCTATGATCTGCACTTCCTGCCGTTACTGCACCGCCTAACAATGTGCTCCGTAAGCCATACTGTTGGGTATTGTAGAAAAAGCTCTGCCCTATGAGTTGCAGACTATTGAATATTAAGAAGAGCGGTACTAAGTGCTTCACAAATGTGGGATGTTAAACGAAAATATGTCTTATCAACAATACTCCACAAAAAGTTAATTGTTATTCCTGATCTCTAACGCCATCATAATAGAAACGCTGCTCAATGATCTGCCCATCACTCCATCGCTGCATAAATGCTTGATCCAACATTTTCTTGCCGACCTGCTCACTATTAAATGTGATCCTCATCCTACCCCAAACCAACTGCTCTTGTTCGACGATGACTACATCAGATAGCGTTGTAGTGATATCCGATACCTCTTGAGACAAGGCTTCTTCCTTCGCTCGCAAAAGCTTTTTTCCTTTCAGTGCTTCCTCGTAGTTTTCATACTGTTCAATATAGGGATGATAAAATTGATCAATGGCAGTCACGCCTTTGTTAGCTAGTAAGAGTTCTGCAAAAGCAGAGAAAGATTTATGAAGAGGCATAAGATTCTGAGGTTATTAATTGCTATTAGTCTTTAGTCTTTCTCTGGCGGCAAAGAATTAGACCTGGTGTTAACGAGATTTGATACGCAACTGGTCATATCTCCGACATTGAGTGCATACTCCTGTGATACTTTAAGCCCACTGCGATATTGAGCTGGAATCCATTGAGGCATATTACAGATTGTCTGTACCATCAGCGAGTCAACAGCACTATTCTCCGTAGGCCAAAACATCTTAGGGTCAACGATCTGTCCTGCTTCATCGATGGTGAACTTAGCCGCCGCCATCTGATACAATCTGAAGGTGCTATCTGGCAGGTGATCCAACAAACTGCTACGCAGATACTGTGCTAACTCTTCTTCTGATCCAGGATAGCGCGCATCACTATCTGGGTTGACTGGAAGTGTATACTTAATTTCTCGCTCTGAATTATTGGGCAAAGAGTTATCCGGAATATATTGAATAGAAACGATGACTTGAGAGTCATCATCCACCGACGTCAAATTCTGCTTCTGCTCAGCTGTTAAGGTATCATCAGACCCGATAGCGATTCTTTCCACTCCTTTATGCCTGGTTCTCAATTCTACGGTTCTAAATTCTTTGACCCAAGAGGGCTTATAATGAGGATTTAGATCTTCTATATCTTCAGCAGCTGCCAATTGTGTCTTATTGAGCGACAATGGTGCGTCGATTACATCAATCTCACAGTGGACATCTGTCAATATTATATCTACACCTGCAATAGCATCCTGCGCAACAAACAGTGCTGGGCTCAATAGTACGAAAGCGATTGAGGCTAAACTTCTTCTGAATGTGCTGTTATTCATCCTATACTAATTAACGTGATTACTTGGATTCATAATGTACCACAGGATCAAGTTACGATGTTTTAATCAATGTAAATTATTGTAAAAACAGTGTAAATGCCCATCTGCACCTCTAATAATGAGCTAGCTTTATACCATGCTTAAAGCGGTCGACTGGAAGATTATCATGAAATATGTTCTTTCTGTTTTCTTGGTAGCGCCCTGGACAATAGTTTCAGCAGCACCGGTATCAAGCCCTTCAGATAAAAGTAAGACCGTTGCGATGCGCCTAATTGGTCATAAGCTCCTGAGCTGCATCGGTGATGATAGCTCTAGAGTATCTTCAGTTTCGCAAAATCATCAATCCTACACCATTTCATTTGGACAATCATTGAGTATCAATCCGACAGATCTTGAACTAATCGTATCGGAGGTAATATCTGCTCACCATATAGCAAACGACTACTGGGTAGAAGTGTACAGCTGTCCTAACAGAGAGGTCCAACACAGCTATCAGGTAGGTCCCTTACTTGGTACGATACTTACTTGCGATGGCCGGATGATGCCCACCAGTTGTTATGAGATCGTTGTGACCTTATATACACCTGAGGAAGATATGATGTCGATCACGCCGATGATGACCTATATCCCGCTCCTACTGATACTTGTAATAGGAATAATTTCTTTGTACCAATGGAGACAGAATCGATTGTATAAATCTCGGACTCACATAATAGACAGAGAATTGATCTCCATAGGAGCATCAATCTTTGACAAGAAAAACATGCGCTTATCCTATAAGGATGAGACTGTAGACCTGTCTCATAAAGAAGCAGAATTGTTATTTCTCCTTTATAACTCTGAAAATGCTCCAATAGCCCGTGCAGAAATACTCAAAGCTGTCTGGGATGATGAAGGAGACTATGTCGGCAGAACATTGGATGTATTCATATCTCGCTTACGCAAAAAGCTGAAAGCTGATCAATCCATCAAAATTCTGAATATCAGAGGTGTAGGTTACAAGCTATTGTCTGATTAGATATAGTCATATTTGCGGATGCAACGGGCAATCACCTATATGATCCTCGCTGCGCTCTTATTTACTTGTCTCAACTTTGTGATAAGAGCAGCAGATCACCTACCGACTATTCAGCTGGTATTCTTTCGGTCTTTGGGTTCGGCAATTTGTGGTTTTATACTATTGAAACGGTTTAAGATCCCCATGAAAGGCAACAATCCACCTTTGCTCATACTCCGAGGTGTTGTTGGCTTGATAGCAATGTTTTTGTTTTTTAAGGCTATGCAGATGTTGCCCATGGCATCGGCGGTTTCTTTGCGGTACTCGGCACCGATATTTGCTACGGTTCTATCGCTTTTCCTGCTCAAGGAGAAAGTCATTTCTTGGCAATGGCTGTTATTAGCTACCGCCTTCATAGGGATTATCATGCTCAAGGGTTTTGACGAGAGGATTTCTGCAACTGGATTTGGTATCGCTATGATATCGGCTCTTATGACAGGACTGGTCTACACGATCATCAGGAAGATCGGTGCTTCCGAACACCCCATTGTAATCGTCAATTACTTTATGACGATATCTACCGTTGCCGGGGCTATCGGTATTGTTTTTTATTGGACTCCAATTACCCCGCAAGAGTGGGTGATGCTCCTGAGCATGGGCCTGCTGGGTTTTGGGGCGCAATATTATATGACTAAGGCGATACAACTAGCAGAAGCAAACCTCATTACGCCATTTAAATATTTGGAGGCCGTGTTTACACTCATTATTGGATGGGCCGTCTTCGGCGAATATCAGACCTCTATTACGATACTGGCAATGGTCATCATCGTATTGAGCCTTGTGGCTAATGTCTGGGTGAAAGCGAGGTATAAGAGTTGAGGCTCTATACTCAAGCCCTTTCTATATCATTCATTAAAGCAGCTGTATAATCAATCGTTTCATCTCAATAGATATCTGTCGTACCTCCTATTCCTCCTGCCATGACAAAACTTAAACTGAGTTAATAAGAAGCGAATGGAGCGCTAATAAACTGTGGGATGCGGGAGCTGCCTTGCAGCAGAGCTATTTTATGAGCTTGATTTTTCGTGCTTTTCATCTAAGGAAAAGTACAACTAGATAATGATTAGGTGCTAATAAATAGCTAGAGCACTACACGAAGCTGCTGACTGCCCATCCACTGCGTGGTTCACTCCCTTAGATGTCTCCCAGACATCTATCCTGAGGAATCAGTCGATCATCCACTTGAGTGCGACAGGCTTTACTCAATACAGCCCAGACCGTTGGGATTCAGGTCAACTATAAGATATTTCGCCTTGAACTGGTAATGGTGCAATTATAGTCTCTGCCTAAGGCAGACAGGCTTGTGAAGAGATCTTAATAGTCATGTAACCCCAAATCAGGATGCCTTCGGCGAGGTACTCTTACATTCGGCAATATCATGAACATACGAGCACCCAAAATCCTTGGTCATCAGAGGCGCTGCTACAATGCTGCTTTGAGCTACCCATCGACTTAGTTGTTCCCTTCCTTTAGAGCACTGCTGTACTCGACTCTACGAGATCAGTCAGTCCCCCACGGTTTATGAGCGTTCCACTCGCTTCTAAAGTAAGTTTAGTCATTACGAACTCAGCTTAAGTTTTGTCATGGGTAATGCGGCACGATTAAGATTCTCGTTACTCCATACTCGCTAACTCGATACTATTAAATGTCCGCTAAACTAATTTTGAAATTTTCTATTTCATTAATGATACTGCTATCATTGCAGTTTAATTAAGTATTGTATTTCAATTAAATATTATAAAATCACTATGAAACATCTTTTACTTTCTCTTGCCTTTTTAATGGCATATTCCGTGCTATCAGCACAAGAAATTAAATGGCCAGGTCTTGATAAGAGCCCCATGGATCTGTCGACCTATCCAAGTAATGCAGCATTTGCCAACTATCTTGATGCTGATGATCCAGATCGTGATCCTAAGATCAAAGTGCTCTATAGCAAGCCATACAAGAATGATCGTGTGATCTTCGGCGAGTTGGTTCCTTATGGCAAACTCTGGAGATTTGGAGCTAATGAAGGGACAGAAGTTACGTTCTATCAAAATGTGGAAATCGGGGGAACAACCATACCTCGTGGTATCTATAGACTGCTGGCTGAAGTGAATAAAGATCACTGGAATATTGTGGTCTCTACGCACAGATTTACGGCTGGTTCTGGAGGAATAGACGAAAGTCTAGAAGTCGGACGATTTAGAGCAGAGACAAGTTCTATTGCCGATGTACGTGAACAATTTACACTTGGTTTTCAAAAAGTCGATGAAGGCAATGTAAATCTAATCATGGAGTGGGATCAGACCCGTGCTACGCTACCAATCAATCTTAATGCTGCTGCAATGGATGGTGTAGATGCCAGTCCTATGGATATGGCTTCATACCCAGATAGATCACGCTTCCAAAACTTCCTTGAGGCTGAAGAAGTTGATGCCAATAAGCCAAAGATCAGAGTGGTATACAGCAGACCGCAGATGAAAGACAGAAAAATCTTCGGAGGACTGATTGAGTACGGTAATATGTGGAGAGTTGGAGCGAATCAGACCACTACAGTTTCGTTTTTTGAAAATGTTACTATCGGAGGAACTGAATTGAGAGCAGGAACTTATGGTCTATTCGCTAGAGTTCATGAGGACAATTGGGAGTTTATCATACACAGAAATGTTAACTCATGGGGACACCCTAATCACGATGACGAGATGAATGTAGTTACCGTAAAAGCGCCCGTTCAGAAAACAGCTGAAACGCTTGAGGCTATGACGATCACCTTCGCTGAAGATGGCGACAATGTAAACATCCTCGTAGGATGGGAGAATAGCATGGCAGCACTGCCAGTTACTTTCAAGTAATACGTGTTATAAGACTAAATTTATAGAGGGGCTCGTGGGAGCCCCTTTTTTTGTGAGGTCGCTCAATATTGTAGCATAGATACGTTGTTCTTATGCTGCTGCGCGGGAGCTTTTGATTATGCGCCACTTTTTTTTTAAAAATCTGGCTTTACTATTGCGTCAGCAAGAGTGGAGTCTGTTATGTTACCATATGACTCTGTCATAGATGACTAAACTCGCAATATGTTATTCTTGTAGAAATCATTCACTCACAACCCACCGAACTATACTGTTTAATTATTGAACCATTTGAAGATCTATATATGAGATCATTATTAGAGGCGATTTCATAACATGCTGTATCATTATCAAAGATTCTAAACTCTCGATTATTGTTA
>CAZAXY010000099.1:0-13138 GCA_964489125.1 uncultured Saprospiraceae bacterium | reverse complement strand
ACTTTAAAATTTATGCGTGGAGAGATTCATTGAGTTCGATGGTCTTCGTATTAGGACGGCCGATAAGCTTACCCGACAATGAGTCATTGTAATATAGCATGTACGATCGGCCATCTAACACAGCACCTTTAACAACATTTTCCCCATCAGCGACTAGCTCTCCATTGATGTTTACAGGTTGCTTCTCTTTATTATACAGAGATACTTTAGCCGCAGCAGTAATATAGACACCCGCTGCAACGGTACATCCATCGCCTAGGGATATGCCTGTACCCGCATTAGCTCCGAGCAGGCAATTTTCACCTATAGAGATTACATTTTTATTACCCCCTGAAAGAGTCCCCATAATTGAGGCACCGCCACCGATATCAGACTGATTGCCTACCACTACACCGCCAGATACTCTTCCTTCGATCATAGCACTACCCAATGTTCCAGCATTGAAATTGACATAGCCAGCCGGCATCACCGTAGTACCTGAACTCAGATGTGCTCCTAGTCTAACCTGTGATCCTGACACTACTCTCACCCCTTGAGGAATGTAGTAATTGACCATATAAGGGAATTTATCCACATGGCTTACTACCAACTCGTCTCCTCTTAGTGTTGCACTGATCTTTACTTGTGCGAGGTCTTCAGGCAATATTGGACCCTGATTAGTCCAAGCAATATTATTCATCTTGCCGAATATTCCACTACAATTAATTTGGTGCGGCTTAGTCTTGAGTTGACTGACACATTGAGTCTTAAAGTATCCTTCCTCTGGAGTCTCGACCGCAGTGCTGATGTCATACATGAAGTACGCTATTACATCCGTGTCTGAATAGCCATTGGAGCTATTACTATTAGCACTTAGAGAACTAAGTACATCTATGTTGTCATGTTTCTTACCATCACCGATAAATGGTGCAAACTTATCGAGCGCTTCACTGATTTGTTCTGGCGATAATACGACATAACCATTCTGACCAAAACTTGACTTGCCAGCCACATCAGCTATCACGGCAGCAGTACCGTATGATGTCTCATAATTGATATGTGGATAAAAGACATCAAGCGTAGTTTCTCCTCGTCTTCTGCGTAGTCCTAAGGCAAATGCGATAGGTTTTTGATATCCTGACCTAGCTTCAACCTGGTCTACATAAGCAGAAAAATCTTCAGTGGTGTTCATGTCGTATAATTATAAAAAGTGGCGAAAATAAACAGTTATTAGAAATCGATAAACTCTTGGATACTTGTGTTTAATTTAGTGGCTTCTACTCTCGCGGCATGATCAAAGTCATCAGCATTTGATGAAGCGTATATGATACCTCGTGAAGAGTTAATAAGCAACCCGTAATCATCATTAGTCCCGGATTGTAGTGACAGTTCCAGATTACCTCCTTGCTTGCCGATACCGGGCATCAGGAAAAAGTGATCAGGCACTATCTCTCGTATAGACTTTAGATATTCAGGTTGTGTAGCACCAACCACAAACATAGTATTGTCAGCGGTGCCAAAATCCTTGCAGCGCTCAATCACCTGCTCATATACCTTGCGACCATCAGATAAGGTCTGCATCTGAAAGTCATTGCTTCCCTTATTAGAGGTGAGCCCTAAAATGATTACCCACTTATCTTCATAGCCATAAAAAGGCTCAAGAGAATCACTACCCATATAAGGCGACACCGTGATAGAATCAAAATTGTAGGTCTCAAAAAATGTTCGTGCATATAACATTGAGGTATTACCTATATCGCCTCGTTTGGCATCTGCTATGGTAAAGATATTGTCAGGTATCAATGCCATACTCTTCTCTAAACTTTCCCATCCCGCACTGCCTAACGACTCATAGAAGGCAATGTTGAATTTATATGCAACACAGATATCCTTCGTTTGCTCTATGATCCTCCTATTGAATTCATAGATGGGATCATTGTAGTTATCGACGATGTATTGAGGGACTCGCTTAATATCTGTGTCGAGACCAACACTAAGCATCGATTTCTTGGTTTTTATTTGTGCTATTAATGCACTTCTTTTCATGGTGGACCTATTGGGTTTTGATTTCTACTTTTCGAGTCGGCTGATATAACTCGTGCCTCAACTTGACCTGTTGCAAGAACTTGTCAGCCATCTTGTCAAAAGTTGACGATAGCTGAGCGTCTTCACCAAGAGCCGCCGGCTTTCCATCATCTCCAGCCTCTCTCACTGCCTGGATTAGTGGGATCTGTGCAATTACTTCACTCATATACTTCTTGGCAAGCTTCTTCGCACCGCCCTTGCCGAAGATATAGTACTTGTTATCTGGTAATTCGGCAGGAGTGAACCACGCCATATTCTCTACGATTCCTATGATTGGAATGTTTACTGAGTCCAGCTTAAACATGTTTGACGCTTTAACAGCATCTGCTACAGCCACGTCTTGAGGAGTTGTAACAATGACAGCACCTGTAATAGGAATAGATTGTACCAAAGTGAGTTGAATATCACCAGTCCCTGGAGGGAGGTCAATAATTAGATAATCCAATTCTGGCCATATACATTCGTTGATAAACTGCTTTATCACCCCACTCAATCTTGGTCCTCGCAACACCACAGCCTGCTCTGGATCGACTATAAAACCGATTGAAACCAGATGAACTCCATACTTTTCTATAGGGATTAGCTTAGGCTTGCCATATACCTGTTGAACCTTGGGTTTAGCACCGACGAGCTCAAACATGGTGGGCATACTCGGGCCGTAAAGATCAGCATCCATTAGCCCTACTTTATGTCCTTTCTTAGCGAGAGATACCGCAAGATTTGCAGAGACCGTTGATTTGCCAACACCACCTTTTCCCGAAGCGACAGCAATTACATTTTTCACCTGTGGAAGGATCGTTTTATTGCCTCCCGTACTCTTGGCAAAATGTATATGAACTTCTACATCCTTGAACTCATCTTTTAGAAGGGCATAGCACTCCGCATTAATGGCAAACTTGGCTTCCTGAGGCAAGTCATTAACTTCTAAAGCAAAAAATATTTGCCTGTCTTGAATTTTTAGTTCTTTGACACGCTTGGCACTCACGATATCAATACCCGTATTAGGATCATTGATGTTTCTTAGGATATCGACAACCTTGTTATTATCAATCATAATTGAAGAACAAATGTAATCAAGTCAAGTTGTTTAGTTCTGATTCAGATTGATTATCATTAGAAGTGCTTGAAGAGCATCATTGTGCGAATTAAATCTTGCTTTGACCAAAGAGAAAAGCTTAGAATAGGCGTTATTTGCACAATAATTTGGTTCAATTTTGAAGGTACATCGAGGCTTAGATCATTTACCTGCATTTACTGGTGCGGTGCTGACCATAGGTACATTCGATGGGGTCCATCATGGGCACCGTGCCATTATTAGTCAGGTCATTCAAAAAGCCGAGGATATTCAGGGTGAGAGTGTGTTAATGACCTTTGATCCGCATCCTCGTCAAGTAGTTTTCCCAAATGATGCTAGTCTTCGCTTATTGACAACATTAGAAGAGAAAATTAATTTGCTGAGCGAAACAGGATTGGATCACTTAGTAATTGTACCCTTTAATATTTCTTTCTCACAGATCAGCCCTTCTGAGTATGTCGACAAAATAATAGTAGATAAGATTGGAGCCGCTCATGTGATTATAGGATATGATCATAGATTTGGTTTAAATCGAGGAGGAGACTTTAATTTTTTAAAGGAGTATGCAGAGGCAGGGCATTTTGAGCTAACAGAAATTCCTGAACAACAGATTGACGACCTCAGAGTAAGTTCTTCGAAGATCAGAACCAATCTGACTTCAGGAAAAATCAATGAGGCTAATCAACAACTGTCTCATCCTTACATTCTGAGCGGAGTCATCACCAAAGGACTTAGACTAGCTGGGGAACTAGGCTACCCTACTGCCAACATAGCTATCAAGTCTAAGGATAAACTTATTCCGCGACTTGGTACTTATGCAGCAGAATGCGTGCTTAATAATGAACTGTATCAAGGAATGGTCTATATCGGCGAAGGCAAAACGTTACAATCGGAACATCGCCTCAGTGTAGAGATGAATATATTTCATCATTTCGATTATCAGTTTTATGAAGATTCCCTTGAGGTTAGGCTCCTTCATTTCGTCAGGCCAGATCAGACTTTCGACAGTAAAGAGGAGTTGATTTTCAATATAGACCAAGACAAAATACAATGTCTCAATTTCTTCGATGAACGCCACTATCCCAATCAGTCAAAGTGTAATCTTGCAGTACTCAATTATAATGGTGCTCATCACCTTGCTAATTATCTTCCATCGCTTCTGAAGAGTTCTTCCAGTGACTTTGAATTAACGGTTATCGACAATGCGTCAACAGACGACAGCATAGCATTTATGAGTAAGGAATATCCTGAGGTTCGACTAATTAAACTAAACGAGAATCACGGTTTCGCTGGAGGTTATAATGAAGGATTACAAGGGATATCTCAGAAATACGTAGCGCTGGTTAATTCTGATGTTCGCGGCACGGACGGATGGCTTGATCCATTAATAGAGTTATTAGAAAACGAGCCAGATGTCTGTGCTGTCCAGCCAAAGATCTTGGCAGATAAAACTCCAGATCATTACGAGTATGCGGGTGCTGCAGGGGGGTATATAGACAACTATGGATTCCCGTTTTGCCGTGGAAGAATCTTCGACCATGTTGAGAAAGACGAGGGTCAATATAACTCTACCGAAGAAGTATTTTGGACTTCTGGAGCAGCAATGGTCATGAGGACATCTCTCTATAAAAAGTTAGAAGGGCTCGACGCTTCATATTTCGCACACATGGAAGAAATTGATTTGTGTTGGAGGATGAAAAAATTAGGGTATAAACTCAAAGTAGTGCCTGCATCCGTAGTCTATCATCTCGGTGGTGGAACTCTAAATTATAACAGTCCTAACAAGACCTTTCTAAACTTTAGGAACAACTGGAAGATGCTCATGACCAATTCTTCCAAGAGCAGAATCTGGAAGGTAATCGTTGTGAGATCGATACTGGACATGGTTTATTTTCTCAAAAATCTATTGTCTGGCAGACCAAAACACGCTTTTGCAATCATTAAGGCACACCTCGCAGTACTGCGGCAAATTAAAGACCTCAGGCACAAACGTCGTGAGCTACGTTACCACGTTAATCGGTCCACATCAGTAGCAAATTTGCAAGGAATGCACCGCTTACTATTGCCGTGGGAATACTTCGTCAAGAGGAATAAGCTGTTCTCTCAACTAAGCCATGAATCATGAAGATCGAGATACTTTATGAAGATGCCGATCTTATTGCCATAAATAAGCCTGCCAATATATTGACGGTGCCAGATCGATTCGATGCATCGCTCAAGAATCTTAGGACCATTCTACGGAACAAGTATGGTGATATATTCATAGTCCACAGATTGGACAAGGAGACATCAGGAGTGATGCTATTCGCCCGCAATGCTGAGGCACATAAAGCTCTCAACGAAGCATTTTCTGGTAGAGAAGTGGATAAGACCTATCTGGCCATTGCTCAGAAGCCTGGACTTTCTTCAGGTGTAATAGAAGAAAACATTGCCGAATCTCCCAAAGCACCAGGGCGATATGAAATAAGATCAAAAGGAAAAGCAGCGATCACTGAGTACGAAGTGGTTGAAACTTTTAGAAACTACGCCCTCCTCAAGGTCAAGATATTAACCGGTCGTACTCATCAGATCAGAGTTCATCTTAAGCACATCGGTGCGCCGCTGTTAGTAGATAGCAAGTATGGTATGGCTGAAGCGTTTTATCTCTCCTCAATTAAGCGACTAAGAAAGCGCCCTGAACAAGAAAGACCATTGATAAGCAGGTGTTCGCTCCATGCTTATGTGATTGAACTCAAGCATCCAACCACAGGAGCACATTTATCATTTACCGCTGAGCCCCCTAAAGACATAAGAGCAACTCTTAATCAGATGCGAAAGAATCTGAGTTGAGGTAATTAATTAAGCAAATTAGACTTCGGCATCTCGGCGATCACGGTATAATGTCCACCTTTATTACGTGTTATCATCTTCCACAGATCCTTGGGTCGGCTTTTAAAAGCGTAGTTAGCATCCATCTGTGAAATCATCCAAGAGCCATATTCTAATTCGTCATCTAACTGACCAGCAGACCAGCCACTATACCCAAGAAAGAATTTTATGTTATGGGCCTCTATCAGCTTGGATTCAATGAGGAATTTGAGCTTCTGATAATCGCCACCCCAATAGACTCCGTTGACGACGGGGATGCTATCATCGAGTATATCACCACGGTCGTGAATGTAATGTAGGGTGTCATGAGCTACAGGTCCTCCGATATAAACCTGAGCATCAATCTCTGGAAAATCATCAATTAAGGTATTGATCTTCGTATTGAGCCGCTTATTAAGGATAAAACCCACAGTTCCCTCGCTCTCATGGTGGTCGGTTATCAGCACAGCAGCTCTGCCAAAATTAGAGTCTTCCATAAATGGCTGAGCTAATAGAACTGTTCCTTTTTTTACGGCTTCTCCTCTCATACTTCCTTCCAAACTTCGGTTGCGACATCACGAGATACTTTGCGCACCATACCTTGTAAAATTCGACCCTTCCCGCCTATTTCAACAAATTCCTCAATACCAGCAGTGATCATATTTTGTATGGTTTGGGTCCACCTAACAGGACTGGTCACTTGCTTTATTATATTTCGTTTGATCTCATCTCCATTAGATACTGCCTGAGCGGTTACATTTTGGAAGATAGGAATCTTGGCATTATTAAATGTGATTGCTTCAACAGCTGTAGCAAATGGCTCAACGGCTGGTTCCATAAGTGGGCTATGAAAAGCCCCGCCAACACTAATTTCTAATGCTCGACGAGCGCCTTGCTCTTGACAGACTTCTATGGCCTTTAATATTCCTTCTTTCGAGCCCGAAATAACCAATTGACCAGGGCAATTGTAATTTGCTGGTACAACTATGTCAGGAATGTCTGCGCAGATTTTTTCTACGACTTCATCTTCCATACCCAGGATTGCGGCCATAGTACTTGGGTTTTGCTCACAGGCGGATTGCATAGCCTCAGCCCGGCTTTTTACCAAAGACAGCCCGTCTTCAAAGCTGATCACCTCGCCAACTACTAATGCTGTCAACTCTCCCAAAGAATGCCCAGCTAATGCTGCTGGTGTTGGATGATCATTGTGATACTTCGACCAAACCAGATAACTGTGCAAGAACACTGCAGGCTGGGTATTGATCGTTTGTTTAAGTGCTTCTTCAGGGCCCTGGAGCATGACAGTTCTTAGATCGAATCCTAATAGTTCATTTGCCCGGTCAAACACCTCCGAGTACTCACCATTGAGCTGCTCTCCCATCCCAACAAACTGCGCCGCTTGGCCAGCGAATAGATATGCTTGATTATTAGCCATAGATTATCTCAATTTCGCACCCAACAAGGTTAAAAATTCGGTGCGGGTTTCCACATTTTTAAATTCTCCAGTGAATGCTGAAGTAGTTGTGACGGAGTTTTGTTTTTGCACACCCCTCATCATCATACACATATGTGCCGCTTCGATAACAACGGCAACTCCTAAGGGCTCAAGGGTGTCCTGTATACAGTGTAGTATCTGATCCGTCAATCTCTCCTGAACTTGTAGTCGACGAGCAAATGCATCAACAACCCTTGGTATCTTACTTAGGCCAACAACTTGGCCATTCGGTATGTAGGCCACATGTGCCTTACCAAAAAATGGTAAAATATGATGCTCACACATAGAGTAGACTTCTATATCCTTCACTAATACCATCTCACTATAGTCTTCTTTGAACAGTGCTCCTGTCAAAATCTCTTTAGGGTCGAGATCATATCCATGAGTCAGGTATTGCATGGCCTTTGCTGCTCGCTCAGGAGTTTTTAGGAGTCCTTCACGTTTAGGGTCTTCATTGATCAGTGATAGTACCGACTCATAATGCCCTTTCAGCTTGTCTATTTCCTTGGTAGAATACTCTTCCGTTTTCTTATATCCCATCTCTTTGCAATTATACTATCTAAATATTTGTCCATCTATGAACAGGTGTTAAATCTAAAAGATTCGTGTATTCATCCTAATTTTTGAATAATGTTGATTTAGTCCAGTAGATTTAATTCATGTTTCTAAATATTGATGATAATCAGAAATTTTACGAGCTCATAGAAAAGGGAATTCAGAAAGGAATACTCTATCATATTTTCTTTTGGATCGTATTTTTCTTCTTTCTGATCATTATGGACAATAGTGATATTGCCCTGTCGCATAAGATGTTGCACAAGGCCATCCGATTGATATTTTATATCTCTATAGTCTATCTCAATATCAACTACCTGTTTCCGAGATTCCTGAAACAGAACAATCTCGTGCTTTACGTCATATTCTTGTTCCTGAGTGTGGCGATCGTTACGCCTATAGAAGTATGTCTGCAATACTTAGTCTTCAGATTGGATCATATAACATTCGTTGAGGCATTCACCTGGCAGTCCAATTCCACCTTCTTCCTGGGAGGGTTCTTCATTACCTTCTCAGCCTCTATATACAAGATCATCAATGACTGGATGGCCCATCAACGAGAACGAACAGAGTTACAGAAGCAAAATTTAAGGTCCGAACTAAAGTTCCTCAAGACACAGATCAATCCGCATTTCTTTTTTAATACTCTCAATTCTCTCTATGCACTGACGCTAAAGAAATCCGATAAAGCGCCTGAGATCGTATTGAAGCTATCGGAAATGATGCGATATATGCTCTATGAATCTAATGAACGTATGATTGATCTGTCGCAAGAAATTAATTATATCAAGAATTATCTCGAGCTGGAACGTGTACGTCATGGAGACAATTTCCAGATAGACTTCAATCTAACAGGTGATCCTATCGGTCATGAGATCGCCCCACTGATGTTTATCCCATTCATCGAGAACAGTTTTAAGCATGGCATAGATCATGAACTAAAAGCAGGCTATGTTAAAATTGACCTGGAGGTGAAAGAAGATAGCCTTGATCTATCTGTTCGCAATAGCAAACCCTCTCCTATCACAGAAATACAGTTACCCAAGAAAGCAGGTGGCATTGGATTGGTCAATGTCAAAAGGCGCCTGAATATCTTATATCCGTCCAAGCATGCGCTGGCAATTGACCAGTCGGATCATGAGTATGTGGTAAATATGAATCTTCAAAAGACTCGGAAAATGTCTTAAGGTTGGCTTTGCTTGGCTAAATCGAAGATTACTAGAAGTTCATAGAATAAAATGTGATTCTATCGAAGAATCTCTGTTATTAGTTTGGAAATCGTGATCTTATCGATCGGCTATCTGATAGATCACACTATATTTAAAGTACACCGAATAAGTAAATATGATTAATACGATTATAGTTGACGACGAGCCACTTGCTCTAGAGATCTTAGAAGCGCATATTGAGAATATCCCTGAACTCAATATCATCGCTAAATGCAATAATGCCATCGAGGCCAACAAGGCCCTTAATGAGCACGACGTAGATCTCATGTTCAGCGATATCAATATGCCTCAACTCTCGGGTATTGAGTTCTTCAGGTCTCTGAAGAATCCGCCAATGGTCATATTTACTACAGCCTATCCAGAGTACGCTGTGGAGGGGTTCAATCTCGAGGCCCTTGATTATCTACTCAAACCGATCAGTTTTGAGCGATTCTTAAAAGCCACTAACAAGGCCATTGAAAAGCATAAGATCAACTGCGCAGGAAGTCCTAGGTCAGATAGTGCTATCGATAGCTCCGAGGATTTCTTCTTCGTAAAGTCTGACAAGAAGCTGGTTAAGACCTTCTACCGTGACATCCTGTATATCGAGGGTCTTAAGGACTATGTTATCATCCGCACTGAGACCGGAAGAGTCATCACCTTACAGACTATGAAGAGCTTAGAAGCGAAGCTTCCTGCTGATATGTTCAAGCGTATCCACAGATCGTATATCCTGAACACAACTAAGATCAAAGCTCTTGAAGGCAATATGGTCGAGCTCGTCGAAAAGGGTCAGACTAAGCTGATACCTATTGGAAAGAACTATCGTGAAGGACTCATATCCATGATTGAAGGGAAGAAGTTGTGAGTACGAGTTTGCGAGTGGTGAGTTAGGGTGTAGCGAGTACCGAGTTGATTAGTAACGAGTTACGAGTAATTAGTGCTTGCACGAATAACTCACCCTGAAAAACGCGGATTTTCTTCCCTATCTTGAAAGAGAGGGATCCAGGGAGAGTTGAAGTAGCGGATCTATAATTCTAACCCATAACCATTTTTTTCATATCGAAACTAAGTGAGATAACTAAATCGTCAATTCCTTTAAACAAATGGGTAACTATTATTACTTAGATTCCTGTCTCGCTGGCAAGAACGCTCAGTTGCTCTTACTTCGAAATGATAAAATGCAATTAGATGCTATGTGACTTGGCTTCTTTGCACGAAGAATTAAAAAAAGGACTTTGAAATCGAAACTAACTCGCTACTCGCAAACTAACCAACTCGCTACTAACGTACCACCTCTATCTGCTGAACAGTAGTTCCCTTAACCGTCTTGATGTGAGCGAAGTACAGCCCTTGATTGAAGGTCTGCTCGACATTTAGGTGATTAGAAGTGAGGCCTGTACGCTCATATTGTAGCTGACCGATCATATCATAGATAGCCACCTCTCGTAGCTGATCATTGTTATTAGCATGGATCGATATAGGTCCTGTTGAAGGATTAGGTGAGATGATTACCTCAATCTCCTCTATTAATTGATCAGTCACTTGATCCTCTGAATTTAATTGAAGCATCAGTTCAATCTCTGCGCCTTCTACTTGAATCGGCACGCCACGTCCATCTACCATGAATGACTTAGGCGCTTTAAATTTTAATGGAATCTCAGGTCCATTTGGCCGCAGCTCGTCTATATCTACAATTATAACTGTATTGAGACTTCCAATTTTTCCTGTTCCAGAAATACCCACATTATCAGTACGAGTAACGGCAATATCTGCATTATTCTCTTTAATGAAAGATAATGGAACAACCGGGCTATTGCTTCCTAACCACTCATTATCTGGAATAAATTCTAATGTTGCACTATCTGAAACTAATGATGGTGGCAACGAGAGAGATAGTGCTAACCCATGCAAATCAATCGCTGGAAAATCTTCAGAGCCAACATAGATATCTATTTGCACCTGATCTCCATTTGAAACATCGGTATTCACTACTTCGAATCTAATTGGAATAGCTTTGTCTAATACCGTCGCATCAGGGATAAAATTATCTTGGTTCCCATAGTTTGCTAGAATAGCTGAAGTGTCACTTATGGAAACCAAACCGTCACCATCGGCATCAACATGACTCACATTTGATCCATCAAGTTGTACTTGCACCCATTCTTCAGAACTCTGTGCACCCCATTCTATACCATCACTTTCCCTTGATTCTCCTGAGGCCCCATAGTGCAAACCAATCGGTAATAGATCAGCCACATTTACAACGCCATCTCGATTCGTATCTCCAGCCCATACACAATCTGGACCTACACATGGGCAATCTTCGGTACTCTCGACGACATTCACTCTTACATCCAACGTTTCGCAAACACCTGCTTCTGAGCAGTACTCGACTGAAAAGTCATCCTCTCCAAAAAAATCATCGTTAGGTGTATAAACAACCATATTAGTTCCAATCGCATTAGAACAAACATTTCCTATTTCTGATACATCAATTTCTAGTGTTCCTGAGGCAGGTTCACTTAGAGTATTAAAACTAAATTCTGAAATAGGAACATTGTATTCTAACGCCAAAGGCGTCCCGCTCACCGTCTGAAACTGATAATCGGTTACAGCTGGCTTATAATTTCCAACATAAACATCTATCGATGAAGTATGCGATTGAAAACCATCATGCACCGTATAGAACAGCTCTTTAACTCCTTCGAAGTCATTATCCGCTTCATACACAAATACTCCCGATATGTATATCAATTCGTCTGAATGATTAATGATCACTCCATTATTTCTAAAATCATTGGCCAATGCATCAATCACAACAAATTCCCCTGGCACCGTGTAAGCTTCATCAGGCACGAGCACTGAATTGTTATCTATTGTCTTGACTAATGATATTTCTATCTCTTTTGTGTGGCCTTCGTCATCTATCAAAGCAAATGATTCGATTCCTTCGATAAACAAATCACTGGTGTACTCATATGCAAAAGGTGCGAGTTGAGTCAATTCTCCAAATAGTAACTCGGAATCTGGAGATAGGCTATACCCATTTCCATCTAAAATAATTAGCAATGGATCTGAAACCACATGCAAATATTCGATAGTGCCAGAACTTAGTTCCAGACCCATCACTTGAATAAATGCATTGGCAGATGAGGTAGTGCCCAAATTATCAGCAACGATATAAGACGCACTTGCCAATCCTACGAAACTGGAGTCAGGCGTAAAAGAAATGCTGTTTGAGCCATCAATCACAAACTGTCCACCGAATGAGGCCTCAATTTCCCATATCTCTAAATCTCCTGATGAGCTCTCATCATTGGATAATACCTCAATCTGATAAACCCCTTGAGGTTCCATCATCCCAAAATCGTCATTAGCTACAACAATCGAACGAACGACTTCGATTTCAACGGTGACATATGAAGGAGGCCCAAAAAGGCTTTCTTGAGTCTCAAAAATGGCCACGTCTACTCCTTCAAAATCTGAAGCTGCCTGATATCTTAGGTTGAAGAATCCTGAATTATCAATATCACTATTAAATCCTTCTCCAGACATGTTTTCCGAGAAGGCATCTATTGTTCTAATATTTTCTGTAGAAAAGAGCTCTATATTAGCGATTGATGTGCCTTGAACGACTTGCGTACGGATAATTGGGGCATTGACTTGTCCAATTGCAGACTGCAATGAAATCACTGAAATCAGGACTAATACCGCACAAAACCGTTTTAGCATCCGTATAGAACTTGGTTATAGACCGCAATATACTCACTTTTGGGGCGAGAAAAAAGCATCAAATGATAAAATTTTATATATGTAAAGTTTTAATAATGTTTGAGTTTAATCCTCTTAATGGTTAACCCTTATGAAAGTAGTAGAACTGCTTAAAACACT
>CAZAXY010000098.1:10144-13453 GCA_964489125.1 uncultured Saprospiraceae bacterium | reverse complement strand
GACGCCTTATCCCAATGAGTAAGCCCTACATTGACACACCACTTCATCTGATCTCCCAACAGAGTATGCAGTTTGACCAGGATGTCCGCATTACCAGACATGTCAATGATTACTGTAGGAATATTAATATCAATCTGATCAATCATATCATAACTCATGCATTCATCATAGATCTTAAAGCCCTCTACAGTAGACAGATTTCTTTGTGACGTAACCCCGATAACATGAGGGGCTTTTTCATCGGCCTGTAGCGCATATCCTAATCCCGTACTGGTCTTACTTGAAGCACTCAATATGATAATCTGTTCTGCTCCATACCAATCTTTGTCTTGAAGGGAATCCCAAATACAAAATGAGGTCATGTGCAGCGGAAAGAATAACATCCTTGCATTGTCAGATTCAGTATTATAGCCTGGCTCATTGTTCACTCTTGTATAGGAGTTGTACACTATAGGTAGCTGAGCACGGTGTTCCACACCATCAACAAATCGTCCATTATTAATCCTAGTAGGCCTCATCTTCAGGTGACTTGCAGGTGGAAAATATCCAAATAAGCGATCCCCTACAGGTACACCATCAGCTTTAGATTCAACCACATCAGCAAAACCCCATACCGGGATGACCCCATAGTCATCAGTATCAACTCCGAGGGCAGGAAAGAACTTCCAATAACCGACCATATCAGCCGCCACAGCATAGGTAATATTGTTAGAGGTATAGGCAAATTTGTCTATTTTGACTAGCACTTCGCCATCTACTATCGACGTGGCTTCGTCTGGCATTTCGGATAGTCGGCCATTAAAAAACATCGACTTGTTTACTTGAAACTGTGGGTTGCTCATATCTATAGTGTTGCTAGCTTTAATCTCAGTAATATATTGTTGCAGCTTCATTACTGCAGGTAGTGCATTGTTCCTCAAACGCTTCAGAATCTCTACATGTTTAGCATTGCTCTTATCTACGTTTTTGATCATTTTGGCGAAGCCGTCGAGGCGATTACCTCTAATCCATCTGCTGAGTGTTTTGTCTTGAGACCAGATAAATTGATTGCGCATCTGGGCGGCGAGCAGTACCATCCAGTCTGTGTCATAATCTGGCAATGGCACCACCTGACACAGTTCATTCTTCTCTTTATCAGTATCATAGTGCGCTTCTACATAGGCTATCATCGCTGCGCTAAACACTGGTTGATACGATCGGACCATCTGTGGAGTGACGACATGCCCACTAAATATTGGCTTAACCTCCAGATTGGTAATTGCTGAAGCCGAGCAGTCTACATGGACCATATCAGCACTCGTTGGTATAGATCCTTCCTCAAGGACGATATGATCTTGTGCTATATGCTTAACCTTACCCTTCCTGATGACATTCTTGATTTTTCGCATCTCGGCAAGTTCCAACTGGCTGATAGTCGCTCCGTGAAACATCTGTGGTTTTACGCTCTCATCGATTCTGACGAGCACACCAGTATCTTCCAATCTTTGGAACATGTCTTCTACAGAAGTTGACTGCGCTACAGCCTCAAACTGATTGGCTTGATTCCCTATCGTCTGTTCGAAAAATGCAGTTGTTGGCTGCGTAGTCTCCCTATCTAACATCCATCCATCTCGAGAGACTATCCAAGTAATCTTATCGTAGGGAACATGATTTTCTATCAGCCATAGGCATGCGTCGATACCGGTCTTGCCACCGCCTATGACCACAAATCCTTCTGGTGGGGCAGTGATTGTCGGTAGATCATTAAGGGGCATGAAATTCACTCCATCATCGATGGAGAAGTTAGGGGTATGTGCTGATGGCACATTAGCCGTATAAAATGCCGCATTGATCAACTTGGTCTTGATAGATACATCATAGTTCTCCCCCGTAATCATCGAGCTGAATTGATGATTACCCTTATACTCACATAAAGGGAAGTATCTCACCCGGCCTGACGATAGGAAGGTATCCCGCATCACCTCATCATAATAAGCGCTTACCTCGGCTCCTGTGGCAAGGTCATATAAGCCCTGGTTGAGACCCACCTTATCGAGCTCTCCACGACTCAATTCTTTAGAGCTGACTCCATAGAACTGTGATGGCTGATGTAAGGTCACGAAAGGATATGCCAGATTCCAATGTCCCCCAGGCTTAGCATATTTATCTACGATAATGATGTCTGCATCCGTCTCAGATAACAACACATCAATAAATGCCATACCTACGGCCCCACTCCCTACGACTAAGTAGTCTGTTTCCAGTTTCATATACCAGTCTCTTTTATTAATTCATTGGCATTATATAGGACATGATCAAGGCTTGTATGAAACCCACTGTTCCTATTACAGCCAGAAGTAGGGTCCATGATCTGAAAGTCTGTTGTTCTGTCATCCCGCTGAGCTTGCCAACAATCCAAAATCCACTGTCATTCATCCATGATCCGACCATCGAGCCATATCCGATTGCCATAAATAAGTAGATCGGATGATAGGGCAGATCAGCACCCGTGCCGACTATTGCTGCCATGATACCCGCAGTAGTAATTACCGAAACCGTTCCTGAACCTTGGGCAAGCTTGATGACTACCGCCATCACCCATGCTACGACTATAAGGTTCATACTAAATCCGTTGGACGATATGGCATTAATCATATCACCCAATCCTGTCTTACTGATCATGGCACCAAACGCACCTCCTGCACTGGTAATCAATATGATTAAACCTGCGATCTCTAGTGGTCGTTCCATCTTCTTACCCAAGTCCTTCAGAGATAGGTTTTGATTTTTTGACCAGAGATATAGGGCAATAATCAACCCCATAAACATGGCCACATTCTTATTGCCCAAGAAGGATATGGACTTAGAGAATCCAGTAGTACTATCTGGTTGATAAACAGTCGATACTGATGCTGCAATTATGAGTAGCAGTGGGAGTAATATAGGCAGCATCGAGACGCCAAAAGAAGGTAAATTCTTCACTTGCTTTACGCCATCTTCATCGCTTAAGATTGGTGGAAGCAGTGTAATCTTACTATCCTGTCGTTGTGAAAATTTATAGCCAGCATAGGCTGGAATAATCCCGCAAACTAATCCAGCCACAATGACCAATCCAAGGTTGAGCTTGAAGGCTTCTGCCATTAAGAGCGGTCCCGGAGTTGGTGGAATGATAGAGTGCGTAATAACGGCGCCACATGAAATAGCCATCACGAATAGTAAGAAGTGCTTGCCTGTCTTCTGTGCAAGCACCAGTGCAAGCGGCATCAGCAAAAAGAATACGGTATCAAAAAACACAGGTATGGATAGAATAAATCCTGCGACTAATAATGC
>CAZAXY010000098.1:0-10044 GCA_964489125.1 uncultured Saprospiraceae bacterium | reverse complement strand
ATACGGTATCAAAAAACACAGGTATGGATAGAATAAATCCTGCGACTAATAATGCTATAGCAGCCCTCGACTCTCCAAACGCCTTAATAAGCTGGTTGACGATTCGTTCTGCAGCACCACTCTCAGTCATGGCTATACCTAATACCGATGCAATAGCTATCACGAATGATACCTTACCAGCGGTTACGCCAAATTCTTTCATGCTCGTCTCGACGGCCGCCACCCATGCATTGCCATCACCAACATGGGGAGATAATATTCCAACTATGACTGCACCTAAGATTAGTGATATATATGCTGGCAATCTAAGTGCTACAATGAACAACACCACACAGAGTGTTCCGAACAAAAGAATAAGCAAGGGTGCATAAGAGATCGTGGCTTCCATATATGATTGGTTATTGCTGAGAGTTGATAAAATGGGCTGTTTTCGCCAAATACAATGGAACAATACGACAATTTTCTGGAATTGAAAATCCTATTTTGGCGTCAATAGTCAAAATATTAATCTATCAGCTATGGATAGCAAAATACTTTCAGAAGAGCACCTGATGTTTCAAAAAACAGTTCATGATTTTTTTGAGAAAGAGGCTGTACCTCACGCAGAAAAATGGGAAAAAGCAGGCGTTGTCGATCGAGACATTTGGACTAAAGCAGGTGCAATGGGTTTCCTATGCATGGATATGCCCGAAGCATATGGCGGTTTAGGCATTAAAGATTTCAGGTATAATGCGATACTCCAGGAGGAGATGATAAAATTAGGTGTGAGCGGTCCTGGTTTTACCCTTCAAAATGATATCATGGCCCCCTATTTTGAGAAGTATTTTACTCAAGAACAGAAGGATAAATGGCTTGCAGGCATCATATCGGGAGAAATAATTACCGCTATAGCTATGACAGAGCCAGATGCAGGCAGCGACCTTGCAGGGATGAGGACTACTGCTGTCAAGAAAGGAGACCACTACATCCTTAATGGTGCCAAGACTTATATCACCAATGGCATCCTCAGCGATATTGTCTTAGTGTGCTGCAAGACTGACCCTGAAGCTGGTCATCAAGGCATAAGCATATTAGTAGTAGAGCGAGGCATGGAAGGTTTTGAGAGAGGAAAAAATCTAGAAAAAATTGGCCTTAAAGCTCAAGACACAGCGGAGCTATTTTTTCATGATGTTGAGGTGCCTGTCGAAAATCTCCTTGGAGAAGAAGGAAAGGGATTCTATTATCTCATGCATAATCTACCTCAAGAACGTCTGTCTATTGCCGTTGGTGCAGTTGCAGCTGCCGAGCGAGCATTTTCAGATACACTAACATTTATAAAAGAGCGAAAGGCATTTGGTAGACCGATTGGAAAATTTCAAAATTCTCGTTTTCGCATGGCAGAAATGCAGACAGAGATTACTATTGCCAGAGGATTCGTAGACAACTGCATCATGGAATTAAATGATAAGAGCCTCACTAATGAAAAAGCGGCGATGGCGAAATATTGGACCACAGAACTCTCTGATAGGGTGATTGATCAATGCCTTCAACTTCATGGTGGAGCTGGGTTTATGTGGGAGTATCCCATCGCTAAGGCCTACGCTGGCAACCGGATTATGCGTATCCTCGGCGGCACTAATGAAATCATGAGAGAGATCATTGGAAGATCCTTAGGTTTGTAGGGCCTTACGTTTATATACTAGCTGTTACACGCAATACTTAGATAGATTTGGATAGCATAGAACTGCCAGAATAACCCCCCTATACTTAAGACAAACGCATCAGATAGATAGTTTGAGCGTGATATGCTGACCGAGATTAAGGAGAACGTAATTGGGTATAGAGCTGTTAGTTAATTGTATCTCTACTCGCTTATCGCTAAATATTAGTGAGAATTTAAGGTATCAATTTAATAATCTTGAAAGCGCATTATAAAGCCGTATGGACACAGTTAAGGTTATAAGAAAAAAAGACTACGCTATTGTTGAAATAAACAATGGCAAGGTCAATGCCATTAATGAAGCATTAGGGAGAGATCTCATTGAGGCTTTTGATGAGTTAGAGCGCGATGATAATATTAAGGGGGCAATCCTTGCAGGTCGGCCACATTGCTTTAGTGCAGGGCTTGATATATTAAGTTTAGCTCAGTCTGATCGTGAAGGTGGTAAGAACTTCTGGAGAGCCTATCTCGGTGCCATTCAGAGCTTGATACGATTTCCTAAGCCTCTGGTATGTGCCATCACAGGTTATGCGCCAGCAGGTGCCACTATACTCACCTTGTGTGCGGATTATCGAGTGATGGGTAAGGGTGATAAGCATAAGATCGGCATGCATGAGTTCAAAATGTCCATGCTGATACCAGAGCTGCTCTGTGATGTATATGCCTATCATCTTGGTGAAAAAGCAGCATGGAAAGCCGTGCAAGAAGCAAAATTATTCAGTAGTGATGAAGCTTTAGCCATTGGCTTGATAGATGAGTCCGTTGAGGTGGAAGAGGTTCTCGAGAGAGCTGAAAAACACCTTAGAAAAATGATCAACGTCTACTTGCCAGTCTATGCCAAGTCAAAAGAATATCTGCGCAAGGCATTACTGAAGATAGTAGATCGACCTATAGAGCCTATGGTTGACTTTATTGCAGAGGGATATGATGACCCATTTGTCAAGCAGTCAATGAGTATGTTCTTAAGGAGTTTAAAAAAATAGCATTCGTTCAAAATAAAAATATTCAATAACATGGAAGCATATATCTATGATGCCATAAGGACCACCAGAGGCAAAGGCAACAAAAAAGGATCACTGAATACAGTGACACCTACACATCTGATCTCAGAATTATTAAAAGACTTGAGGGAGAAGCATGACTTTGACCCAGAGTTGGTTGAGGATGTCATCTTGGGTTGTGTAACTCAAGTAATGGATCAAGGAGCTAATATTGCAAAAACAGCTGCACAACAGTCTGGTTATGGAGATCACCTCTGTGGGGTAACGCTCAATAGATTTTGTGGATCCGGACTAGAGTCAATTAATCAAGCTTCAGCTTATGTCAAGAGTGGATTTAGCCAGTTGTTGATCGCTGGAGGTGTTGAGAGTATGTCGCGTGTTAAGATGGGGAGTGATGGAGGAGCATTGTTGCTGGATCCAGCTGTAGCGCTACCCGGTCATGCCATACCTCAAGGAGTATCAGCTGATCTTATCGCGAGCAAGTACGGATATAGCCGATCAGATGTTGATGCCTTTGCAGTTGAGTCTCAGACCAGAGCTGCCGCTGCAGAAAAAGCTGGATTGTTCAAATCGCGTATCGCAGTAAGAGATGTTAACGGAGTTACTATGCTCGATACTGATGAGAACATTCGCCCTGGTACATCAATGGAAACCTTAGCTGGCTTGCAACCCTCATTTGCCATGATGGGAGAAATGGCAGGATTTGATGCCGTGGCAATAGATAGATATCCTGAGATCGAGAGGATGAATCACGTGCACCATGCAGGCAACTCATCAGCTATAGTAGACGGCGCAGCACTTGCCCTAATAGGCAATGAGGAGATGGGCAAGGCCCTAAATATGAAGCCTCGTGCAAGAATGAAATCAGTTGCAGTATATGGTACAGATCCCACAATCATGTTGACAGGTCCTGCTCCAGCATCAGCGAAAGCCCTCAAAAAAGCGGGTATGCAAGTTTCGGATATTGACCTCTGGGAAGTTAATGAGGCCTTCGCCGCAGTACCCATGTTGCTGATGGATAAGCTCAATGTCCCACATGATATCATCAACGTTAATGGTGGAGCGATCGCTCTCGGTCATCCTCTTGGAGCTACAGGATGTATGCTCATGGGTACATTAATCGATGAACTTGAGCGACAAGATAAGACAACAGGCTTAGTTACATTATGCATAGGTGGCGGCATGGGTATCGCTACGATAATTGAACGAGTTTAAACTATACCTCACTAACAAATAAGAGAAACAGAATAATGGCAGAGACAATATTGAGCAATAGATTCTTCACTTACGAAGTAGATAGTGATGGTGTAGCAGTAATCACAATAGATCAGAAGGATAATCCGACTAATCTATTCAGTTATGGATTCATCGAAGAGTACTTAGCTACTGCTCACAAGGCGATAGCAGATGATAAGGTCAAAGGGGTAATCCTGACTTCCGGACGTCGGATGTTTATGGCTGGTGCTGACCTCAGAGAACTAGAAAAGCAAGGCGTATCCGCAGAGGAACAGGTCGAGGCAATGATGAAGATGCACCAAGGTATGCGTGCCATTGAAACTGGTGGCAAGCCATTCGTTGCCGCAATTAATGGTGTAGCCCTAGGGGGTGGACTGGAGTTATGTTTGGTGTGTCACCACAGAATATGCCTCGACAATCCAAAGATCAAGATCGGATTTCCTGAGGTTCAAGTAGGCCTACTTCCTGGTGGTGGTGGAACCGCTAAGGCTCCATACTTGATGGGACTTCAGACTGCGCTCATGTACATGTTACAGGGCATACAGGCTAATCCTAAAAAGGCGCAGAAGGATGGATTGATAGATGCCCTGGCAAGCTCACAAGAAGAAATGATGGCAGCCGCTAAGGAGTGGATCGCTAATAATCCTACACCCATGCAGCCGTGGGATAATAAAAAACACCGAATCCCTGGTGGGGGCTTAATGACTCCTAATGGTGTACAGACTATGATGGGAGCTATAGGTAATGTGCGCAAGATGACGCATGGTAATTACCCGGCAGCACAAGCAATCATGAGTGTGGTGCATGATGGCATTCAGGTTAAGATAGATCGAGCTTTAGAAATCGAAGCCAGATACTTTACTCAGGTCCAGAACACTAAAGAAGCTAAAAACTTGATCCGTACAGGTTTCCTCGGTATCCAAGCTGCGAAAAAAGGAAAAGCCAAGCCGAAGGGACTTGACAACTATGAGATTAAGAAACTCGGAATCCTGGGTGCAGGTATGATGGGAGCTGGAATAGCTTATGTCTCTGCATTCTTAGCTAAGCAAGAAGTCGTGCTTAAGGATGTTACGCTCGACGGTGCTGAAAAAGGAAAAGACTACTCACGTGGATTACTCAAGAAAAGAGTATCACGAGGTAAGATGACACAAGAACAAGCTGACGAAGTATTAGCACGCATCAAGACTACTGCTGACCCTAAGGACTTAGATGGCTGTGATATGGTGATCGAAGCGGTATTTGAAAATGTAGACCTTAAGGCTAAGGTTACGGCTGAAACTGAGGCAGTGCTCGCTAAAGAAAAAATCTATGCATCTAACACCTCTACTATTCCGATTACTTTACTTGCTAAAGCATCGGAGAGACCGGAAAACTTCATCGGCATACACTTCTTCTCTCCAGTAGATAAGATGCCTCTTGTGGAGATCATCGTTGGAGAAAAGACGAATGATAGAGCCATCGGCGCTGCCATCGATTATACGATGGCCATTAAGAAAGTGCCAATCGTGGTCAATGATAGCAGAGGCTTTTATACTTCTCGATGCTTTGGCACCTATACTTCTGAAGGAGCATATCTCCTCGAAGAGGGTGTACTGCCAGCAGTAATTGAGAATATCGCTAAGACTAAAGGGATGCCGGTAGGTCCATTAGCCGTATCGGATGAAGTGTCGCTGACGCTTGGTCTCCATGTAATGGAGTCAGATCCACGACTCAAGGACAATGCCGAACTGCAACGTAACTACAACTTATCTAAGAAGATGGTTGAAGAATTCGGCCGTGGTGGAAAAAAAGCTGGAGCCGGATTCTATGAATATCCTGATGGAGGCAAAAAATTCTTGTGGCCAGAGCTTAAGACGATCTTCAACAGCAAGATTGATGTCATGCCTAATGAAGTAGTTGCCAAGCGACTTCTTCATCGTCAAGCTATAGAAGCCTTTCGTTGTCTTGATGAAGGCGTATTAAGATCAGTAGTTGATGGAGATATAGGATCATTGATGGGATGGGGATTCCCTCCATACACCGGTGGCGCCTTGTCCTATATCGACTATGTTGGCATGGACACCTTCATAGCAGAGTGTGATGAGTTCACTAAGCAGTACGGCGACAGGTTTACCGTGCCAGATAGCCTAAGAGCTTTGGCAAAGGCTGGTAAATCTATCCATGACTTCGGCAAGGAGACTATGTCTGCCGCTGAAGTGAAGAAGTTGAAAGAAGCTGACTTAGTTGCCTTGGCTAATAAAATGGGCATCTCAGCAACTGTCGATGACTTGAAAGCTGACACCTTAAAAAAGGTTTTAGCTAAGATGGAAGCATAGCAGCAATTTTTATCTAAGACTATAAAGAGAAACGGCGCATTTATTCAATGCGCCGTTTTTATTTATTCCTCTTATGACAACCATTATCTCTAACCTCCTCGCTGCTTCATCATTTGGTCAAACATCTTGTTCAGTTGAGACTGCTCTACAAAAGGAATCTCTATCTCACCAGGGCTCGGCTCACTATCTCCTGGCTGGACTATACCATGTTGTCGTACGCTTACATAAAATGGTACTAATTGCCTCAAAGCGGGGGTGAGCAACCATAGGTTTTGCAATAATATATCAGCGTACTCTTTAGGGTCTTGCATGATATTATAGGCCTGTGGTAACCACAGATCATTATAGGAACGCTCTTCTTGAAAAACCCCTTCTCCTCGAAAGTAAAACTTGAATTGCCTCCATTTAGCTGCTGCCAATGTATGTTCATGAAAGAAAAGCACTCCTTCTCGTGGCGGCTTTTCACATCCTCCAAATAATATACACCGCTGGTCAACACCATCGATAGCACGATCAGTAGGAACAGGCGCCTCCACAATTGCAGCGATAGTAGTAAATATATCTGATATCGCAAAGATCTGATTGGACTCCTGACCCTGCTTTATATGACCGTTCCACTTCATCATCATAGGAGTTCTGACAGCACCTTCATGCACATCACCAAGATATCCTCTGAACGGCCCCGTATCCCCTACTGTCGGAAACAACACTCGATCAGGACCATTGTCACTCGCGTATATAATCAGTGTGTTGTCGCCTATTCCTGCCGCCTCAATAGCCGTTAGTACTTGTCCGACACGATAGTCATGTTCTATCATCATATCCGCATATTCGCCATTGCCAGATTGACCAGCAAAGTCAGCATGAGGGACATATGGGTGGTGCATGGCTGTCCAAGGGATGTATAAGAAAAATGGATCTTCGTCGGCCTTATGCTCTTCTATATACGCGACAGACTTCTCCTGAATGGTCGCATCCATCAAGGGCCTCATGGCCATATCATAGGGCCGTACCGCTCGAATGCCATCTTGAGGAGAACCTTCGAGTATATTGAACTTCTTAGTATACGCTGGCTCATAGCCGACAGCATCGGGCCACATGACATTGCCCGTACTATTGGAGATGCCCCACCATTCATCAAAACCTTGATCGATAGGAAAGCGACCTTCTTCTTTTCCAAGGTGCCACTTACCAAAAATGGCGGTACTGTATCCTTCCTCTTTAAGGATCTCTGCTAAAGTTACCTCCCAAGATGCTAAGCCTTGGGGTAGTCCTTGTATAGGTATAGCTCTCGTCGTACCAGATCTAATAGCATACCTGCCTGTCAGCAATGCAGATCGTGAGGGTGTACATTCTGCCTCTACATTAAAATTGGTGAATCGGATGCCTTCATCCGCTAATTGATCAAGATTTGGTGTAGGGGCTGCCCTGATGATGCCACCGCCATAGCAACCAAAATCTCCATAGCCAATATTGTCAGACAACATCAATACAATGTTCGGTCGATCCTGACTGTAAATAGGACAGGCAAGTCCAAGTACAATCATCAAAAGAAGTGTACATCTTAATTTATTCATTGTCTTTATTCTGTTTAGGTTCAATCCAGATCGGCGAACTCCATGCTCGCTCCTGGATACTATAAGGCACATCATCTGGCAATTCTGCTCCAATAGCCACAGCATCATAGGTGGACCATCGAGGAGTAGGAATTTCCAATACACGCACATAATAAAATGCTCGATGGCTCGGATCATAGTCGGGATCGCTCCAAAAAGTTTCCAACTTGATTGCTCCAATATCATTTGTATAGCTCGCTGTCGATGGATCTACGGTATTACCTACAGGATCTAATTGGCCTTGAGCATCGATATTGCGACCCTCCGACCAAGCCACATCATAGATGGATTCATGAAGGCCATTATCCTTATCGATCCATCCCTTGATCACCTGGATCCGATCTAAGTGTGCACCATCGACATCTTTCAACGCTGAAATCAAGAAGACTGGGCTTTCTTCATATGTTGAGAGTACAGTACCCATAGGATATCCACGTCTATAGGCTATAGAATCACGCTCGGCATCCAGCAGATCGAGATCTTGCCAATCTTCGGCTGCAAAAAATCGCAGGCGGATTCTTGTTCCTGATGTCGCATAGACCTCTTTCCGTTCCATGGCTTCATAGATCGATTGCCGTGTATTTTCTTTGGCCCATACAGCGGCAAGGCCACCTACAGAACTGCGCCGGTCGACAGCGCCTTGAATTGTTTTTGATAATCTCACTTCAGCGGTTGGGTCCTTGGTTCCAGACTTGCCGATATTGTTGTCTTCTTCAACATTAGTTCCTGCATTATGGCTATCACTGCTTCCTATTAATCCAAATTGAAATGGGTTGGTTCCCAATTCATTTTGCACTTTCAAGCCATTCTTCAATGCCTGATGAGCATACCCACCTGTTGGCGACAATTTCTTTCGCTTCGCTCCAGTACCCAGGGCAAACTCATATACTTCGAAGTTGGCAAATTCATCTTTTGGCGCGAGCAATGGATGCGTCATAGATTGTCCTTTGTTCTGTACCACCTCATTGAGCGGTTCATTACGAATTCTTGCTTCGACATAGCGCTCAGTAAGTTTATGACCATAAAAGTCTGCCAAGGCATACATCCTTCCATCGCTGATATTTCCATTGTGAGGGATCGCCATCAGTTCGATGCCTTGCTCTCGCTGGAGTTCCATCCAATCCCATAGTCTTTCGGGATTTTGAGAATCAAAAGAAGAAAATGGAAGTGAAGATACCTGCCCCCCCTTATAGATGACGTTGCGATGAAGGTTTTGGGCATATCGAGGGCCGATGACCAGAGAGCTTTTGACGCCCACTGAGGAAGTCCATTCAAATGCTGGGAAGGTCGTAAATGTACCAGGTTCATAGTGAGCATCAGCTATTTCTACCATTCTTTGCCAGGTGTCCTGAAGATTATTCTGCTGAATTAATTTCTTCCTAGGCCAATTCAAACCAATAGACAGCCTAAGATTAGACATAGCAGACTTATGCGCTTTCTCGTCTCTACTGCGCAGTTTTTCTGCCAGTGCTAATTGAGACAGTGGATGGTCTTCGTCGAGCATTTGCACCAATGCTCCCATATATTCTGCATGATCAGATACCGCCATAAAGTCCAATGGTCGCTTCATTTGTATTGGTTGACCGCTGATATGTGAGATGGCCTCACCCTTACCGTATCGATAGGCATCATCAGGACCAACTCTTACATCTGTCATGAATGCATCAAAGGACCACGAAGTATGGAGGTGAAGATCTCCAAAATATAGATTACGATTAGGATTATAAGTGGGTGTGACTTCTTGGTTCACCTTAGTCTCCAGGGTTTTGGCAATGTTATTAGTTTTCGAGGTGCATGACACTAAGAGCCAAACTATTGAAGAGCAATATAGAAGCTTAAATTTGCGCAAGTAACTTATAATCTTAAGTGCCTTAAGATAAACAAAGTGTACTTGTTCCTCTACCTATAAGTTGGCATTCTAATAGAGTGAATACCCTCATCAGTCTATCTAGACCACAAAAAACCTTTATGCATTAACTAACTACTTCAAATCTTTAGCCGTTACCATTGAGCTTTTCATCTCCACTCTATACTCTTCATCAGCTCTTTTATTCTGTATGACAATGAGTTGTTCTACCGAGGATAAATGTCGCAGATGTACAGGTACCGTTACTAATATTGGAGATTGGACCGTCTGTGACAATGAGGGCAATGTGATCCGAGCGAACAATTTAACA
>CAZAXY010000097.1:9555-13465 GCA_964489125.1 uncultured Saprospiraceae bacterium | reverse complement strand
TGAGGAGCTTCTGTTGCAGGGCTTTAGGGTCAGCGCTGCCCTTGGAATTACGCATTACTGTACCAATAAAGAATCCCAAAAGATTCTTTTTACCTTTCCTGTACTGTGCAACTTGATCTGGATTAGCTGCAATAACTTGAGCAATTAAATCATCCAGAAATGAATCATCAGCATTGACCAGTATGCCCAGGTCTCCTGCTAGGGTCAGTGGGCTTGCGGCATGATCATTACAGATGGCTGGCCACAGCCGTTGATTAGCAATAGATGCGGATACTTTACCATCCTTTATCATCTGTATATAGGATATCACATGATCTTGCGGCAGGGTTAATTGATCTACATCACGCCCACTAAATTGCAGGTAGGGGAGCAGTTGATTAGTCATAAAACTCGAAGTCAATCGTGCATCTCTAACCTGCTCATAAACTTCCTTGAAATAGCTCACTAATTGAGGTGAAGTAATGATCTGGTTGATATGATCTTCATGAACTTTGATTGCCTGAAGCTCTTTCTTGGCTTCCCAAGGCATCTGTGGCATGTGATCTTGAATCTCTTGCAACTGATCCATAGAAATGCTAATCGGTGCCAGATCGGGGTCAGGGAAGTAGCGATAATCGGCTACACCTTCTTTATCTCTCAAGGGTAGGGTAATGTTCTTATCCACATCGTAATGGAGTGTTTGCTTAGAGAAGGTTTTGCCGGCTTCGACGAGCTTTATCTGGCGCTTGGCCTCATAGATGACGGCCTGACGTGCGAATCGTTTAGAATTAAGATTTTTTATCTCACATCGCTCACCGAGTGTCGCCGAACCTGAGGGCTTAACAGATACATTGCAGTCACATCGCATAGATCCTTTCTCCATATCTGCATCGCTCACGTCGATATATCGGCACAGCTTCTGTAGTTCTGCAATGAATTCATATACTTCTTCAGCTGAGCTCAGATCGGGCTCAGTGACTAGTTCCAACAGGGGAGTGCCCGCTCTATTAAGATCAACGAGAGAGAATGAAGGGTCTTGATCATGGATCGTCTTACCCGCATCTTCTTCCATATGTATATGGTGGATTTTAACCTCTTTGGCTTTGCCATTCACATGGATAGTCAATGATCCGCCGATGCAAATGGGTTCATTATCCTGAGTGATCTGATAGCCCTTTGGTAGATCGGGATAGAAGTAGTGCTTGCGGTCAAAGAAATTCAACGTATTAATCTCGCAGCCCAGTGCCAATCCCAATTGTATAGCCTTATGGACTTGACCTTTATTTAATACAGGTAGCGTGCCAGGATGGGCTAAGGATATAGCCGATACATGAGTATTGGGCGCTGCACCGTAACTCAGGGCATCACCGCAAAATGCCTTAGTCTGGGTATTCAGCTGTATATGTACTTCCAGACCTACGACCGTATCATATGTTTGACTCATAATCACTCGTTATTCCGACAAAAATAGATAGATGGTCACACTATCAAAATAGTAGTGCACTGATAAAAAGTACAAGTATTAAACACAGAGACATCGTGAGGATATAGGTAAAGCCTAAAAAACCTGTCTTAAGTATTGTCTTGAACCATCCTTGATCATAGTACACCTTGAAAGAAGAGAATCCATAAATTAAACTTGCGAAGACTAATAACTGTGTGATTCCTGATAAATCGAGGTTCTTAAAAATTGCCATGATTATTAACGGAATCGAGACAGCAATGAATGAAAAACTATGAATGTTAAACATCAGAAGGATGTGCTCTACAAAGAATTTTTTCTTCCTGATATAAAGCAACTTCATCAATAGACTTTGTAAAAAAATAGTGGCGATTATGGCCCATAGAAAGTTTCCAAAGGCAAATCGGATGGCGCCTTTGAGATCTTTATGCGCTTTAATATACTGGCCGATGATCAGACGCTTATCAAATCCTGTTATTTCATATTTGTCTAAAACCTCTTCACTGGAGAGTTCATAAATATCCTTTCTGGAAAAACTGTATTTCGAAAAGTCAATATAGCCCAATATGGCCATGTTCGTTGCCAACGTGTCTTCTGCTGCCCTCGTATGCATCACGTATTTTCCCAGACTGTCAAAATCTGTTGTGCAAAAATAATCATTAAAATCAGGGATGACCTCGAAGTCTTTTTGGATATCTGACAATACTGCTGACTTAGCATTTTCATTGGCGAGATCATCGGCAAAGTCCGTATTAATCAGACTCGAAATAAGTGCCAGATGAATTACCATTGAAACGAAGAATAGTCGAAGTGGATTGAGATAACTCTTACGCCGACCTTTGATGAACTGTCTCGTCAAGTAGGCAGGCCTAAAGACGCCGATGAGGGACTTCCATACACCATGATCTAAGTTGAATATACTGGAGAATAGATCCGAGATCAATGACCATAAGGTGACGGTGCTTGACTTATTCTTTTGTCCACAGGTATAGCAGTAATATTGATCCACCTCCAGCGGCGTGCTACAATTGAGACACTGGGATAGTGGGCGATGTTCCTTCTTTTCAGTTGTTGTTTGATCGTTCAAGCTATAATGGTGTTGTTATGCAAGCGATCTTGTTAAGATAAGCTTGATTGCGATGCAGAGCTTATCTTTTCTTCTTTTTCTTTTTCCGTTTCTCATGCTCATCAATCTCTGCCACAATGGACATGTAATCATAGGTACGATCACGATCGATCTTGAGAGTATCATTGTAGCTGCCCTTATCTAGCTTGAGTACGGTGATGTCTGTCTGGATATAATTCTGGATATCTTCCAGCAGTTCTTTCTCATTGGGAGCACAAAAGCTATAGGCATGCCCACGATTATTTCCACGGCCTGTACGTCCGATTCTATGTACATAGTTCTCGGCAAGCTCTGGCAGATCGTAGTTGACGACTATTCCGACAGCGGGTATATCGAGACCTCTGGCACTGACGTCTGTGGCGATGAGTAGCTGCATGTCCGTAGTAGTAAACTCTTGTAAGACAGCCGTTCGCTCCTCTTGTTCCTTGTCACCATGTATAGTGATCGAGTCGATATCTACCCTCGCCATAGCTTTAGCGATGCGTTCTACTCGCACCTTGGTTCTTGCGAATGCAATAATTTTCTGATCAGGGTTCTCTCTGATCACTCGCTCGAGGAAGAATCGTTTATGATCCATGTCGACATAGATCACGGAGTGATCCACGTTCTTAGAGACAGGATCTTTAGGTGATAGCTGTATTCTGATGGCCTCTTGACGGACGATCTTATAGGCTGTCTGCTTCAATGCTTTGTTTATCGTTGCGGAAAAGAACAAAGTCTGCTTTCGCTTAGGAAGTTTGGCGATAATATCGAATATGTCTTTTCTGAAACCCAAATCGAGCATTAAGTCAGCTTCGTCGAGTATTAAGGTTTGGATGCGGTGTGTTCGCAAATGGCCTTGATGGATCAGGTCAAACATGCGTCCAGGTGTGGCAACAACGATATCTGTTCCTGCCTCGAGTAGCTCGATCTGTGGATCTTGGTCGACGCCGCCGATTAAGGCAGCACTATATACTTCTGTATAGACCGATAGCTGTTCAATGACTTCGTTGATCTGTAGTGCCAGCTCATGACTGGGTACGAGGATTAGCGCCAATACGCCATCTTTGCGCCGAGCAGCCTCTTTCTGCTTTAGTATCTTGTCAATGAGCGGAATAGCAAAGGCGGCTGTCTTTCCTGTTCCAGTCTGTGCTATTGCAAATAGGTCTTCGCCTTTGATGATATAAGGAATCGATTTATACTGTATATCTGTAGGTCGCTTGAATCCCAAATCGGCGATGGCTTGAACTACTCGTGGATCAATTGGGTACTTTTCAAATTTCATAAGAATAGATATCTATGCCGGAAGACTCACCGCAACACTAAAGTACATATCATATTCAAATAACATGCGTCTTTTACCA
>CAZAXY010000097.1:0-9455 GCA_964489125.1 uncultured Saprospiraceae bacterium | reverse complement strand
CGTAGAACTCATCGATGAGGTTAACAACGTGATCGTCGATAACTTCATGGTTACGGTAAGCCCACAGGATGATGTATTTCCTTCAGACATCTTCTTAGAGATATCACCATTTGACTGTGATTTAGATAAGAGCTATATACTTAATCGACTCGGAATCGATATACCAGAGTCGTCGATAATTTCGACGATACACTTTATTTCAGGTACGGCACGAGTAACGCAGTTTCCAGTAGGAGAGGAGGTGTTCATCGATCGAGTGATCTGTGGCGATGGATATGTGTTCGCAACAGATTTGACCATATTCCTATTTCCAGATCATATTCTACCTATAAGTACTACATTGAACCATTCTGTAGGATTCAGCACAGAACTGGTAGAAATCGAGGATATTTTAATGAATAATCCATTGTTCAGGTATACAGATGTATGTGACATTGACCGCTTGACAATTGACAATGAGGGGCCTTTTGGTTTTGGACAGTCAACTATTGGCAATGTGTTCTTAGATGAGGCATTGATCGCAGAAGATTTGAGGGTTAATATTGCGCCTCCTGCTTGCCCGTCAGCATTTTTAGATGTGGCTATTGAGATGGATCAATGCTTTGTCACAGAACGAGACATTCTTGACACACTTGGATTTAGCCCTGCGACGACAGATTTTAATTTAGTAGATATCGTATTAAGAGATGGTGACTCATTTGACAATGAGTCATTTACTATTGAAAGCATCTTGGTACGAGGCGTAGCAGTCTGTAGTCAGCCAATTATGGTGACCTACATGAGGCCAACGGATATCAATTTAGATGCGGAGACCATTGCTTGTAATGACCAGTTGAATATATCACTAAATGAGGAGTGTGCCATCGTGCTTAATTCTGATGTGCTATTGGCTAATACGGGATTGTGTTTCCTAAATTTCATAGTGCGTGCTGAAGATGAGCAAGGTGCCTTAGTGGCGGAAGATCACAGCATAACACTCACTAATCCAGGCATTTATACCGTAACGGTATCAGATCCACGGAGTAACCTGGCATGCACAAGTACTGTACTTGTCGAGGATAAACACATATTTGATGTAGTCTGTGAACCAGATACTGTAGCCTGTCAATTTGGAGTAGATCCGATGATGGGCGATGACTTTGTTGAGTTTCCATTTGTAGGAGTAGCATCAACATTTGAGCCTATTGGAAATAACAGCTTCACTATTATCAACGAGGATGATTGCGGTATTAAGTTGGGGAGCTTTCAAGATATAATTTCAGAGAGCTGTACAGGAGTGTTTCAAGAGATCATCGATCGCAACTGGTTGTTCTCAGATTTAGCAGGTAATCAAGATACCTGTACGCAGAGAATATTCGTCCTGCGGACTCAACTTGATAGCATCGATGAATTTGATGATTTTCGAACAGATTGCTTAAGTGATTTTACCCTATTTGATGATAATGGGAATCCTGCTCCAGCGGAGGTTGGTTTTCCAACTATTGGAGATGGTGCTTTTGAGGCGGATGTATGTGGTATCTTAAGACGTACGTACTCTGATAATGTATTTGAGCTGTGTGGGCGCTCGAGAAAGATCATCCGTGAGTGGTTGATCATTGATTGGTGTACTAATGATCTATTATCTCTCAATCAGACGATCATCATAGAGGATGAACGCCCACCAATCTTATTAGAGCCTCTTGAAGATATCAGTTTGAACACGCATCCATTCTTATGTGGCGCTGAAGATATACAATTGCCTACGCCACAACTTGAAGATTGCGGATCAGATGTCATTGATGTCAATATATTTTATGAGACTACAGATGCCTTTGGCGAGCGTGTCATGATAGATAATGGATCAAGTACATTTATTTCATCGATAGCAATGGGTACTACTGAAGCCGATTTTGCGGTGGTTTATGTCTTTACTGATGAATGTGAGAATGTTTCAACTGATACCATTACCATCAATATTCAGGATGATCAACCACCTGTAGCCGTCTGTGATCAGAATACTTCGATTTCGATTGCAGGCAATGGTATGGCACAAGTGAGAGCTTTGACCTTTGATGATCTCAGTGTAGACAATTGCGGCATCGCTTCATATACGGCAAGAAAGCTTGACGGTGTCTGCTCTGTTGGTGAGGACTTCAATGAATTAATATTCTTCTGTTGTGAAGAGGTCGGCGAGACTATTACTGTCGAATTTCAAGTAACAGACTTAGCTGGTAACTCTAACACTTGTCGTGTTCTTGTCAGCGTGTTTGACAATTTCACACCACTTATAGTATGCCCTGATGATATTACGATTGATTGTGCCTTAGATCCATTAGATCTAAGTGTAACCGGAGAAGCTCAAGCTATAGATAACTGTTCAGTTGACAGTCTTTATTTCACAGACGTTAATAGTCTTGATGCTTGTGGGAAGGGAACGATTGAGAGAACTTGGACTGCTATAGATAGAGGTGGTCAGGTGGTAACTTGTGATCAGACGATCACTATTATCTCTGAGATTCCTTTCTCAATCACTTCAGATCAATTTCCTCAGGATACTGTAGTGATCGGATGTTTTGCCACAATAGATCCAGAGATCACGGGAATGCCAGATCTATCAGACGATGGCTGCTCTGATGTGGTAGCAACTTTTGAGGACGCCTTATTTACGGATATTAATAATGGGTGCTTCACAATAATCAGAGAGTGGGTGGTCATTGATTTTTGTCAGTTTAGTACTGACATACCAGATCAGGGTATATGGACGGCTAGTCAATCCATTACTGTTGCTAATGAGTCTGCACCTGAGTTCGTCAATTTCCCTTCAGATACATCGCTGTGCCTGACAGGTGCTGTATGTATCGATCAATTCATACTATCTGTTGAGGCAATAGATGACTGCACGCCTGTTGAAGACTTAGATTGGTTCCATCAGATTAGAACTACAGGAGAGAATGCCGAAGTGTTAAGAACATCGACATCACCAATAGTGAATACCACTCTGGAAGCTGGACTCTTTGAAGTCATATTCTCAGTTTCTGATGGTTGTGATAATATAAACACAGACACGATTAGTTTGACGATTCGAGATTGTCAAGCTCCTACAATTGCTTGTCCTACCGTCGAAGGCGCTACAGTACTTGGGGAAAATGGAGAAGCAATAGTTTCTATTGAAGACTTTGAACTAACTGTGGAAGACAATTGTACAGCTGCTGAAGATCTCATTCTGTCTTTTTCGGCAGAAGAGGAGATTAGCAATCTGATATTCAACTGTCAGGATATCACCGATGGTCGCTCAGATCAGCGATTAATTACAATATACGTATTAGATGAGGCAGGTAATGTAGGACAATGCGAAGCACCACTGGAGATCTTTGACAATGGTGATAACCTATGTGAAGATGTCTTTACGGGACTTAATCTTACAGGTTCTGTATTCACAGAAGAGCTTGCTGGAACTGATAACGTGAGTGTAGTACTCATGGCTAATGCCACGGCAGAGGCATCACAGCTTACTGATGTATCTGGAGAGTTCATGTTTAATGATCTTCAAGCTGATCGATCGTATACTCTGGAGATGCAACGAGAGTCTCGATTTGATGATGGACTTACAACATTGGATCTATTACTGATGCAGAGACATATCCTAGGATTAGGCTTACTCGATACACCGTATAAGATCATAGCTGGAGACATCGATGGAAATGGAAGAATAACTACAGGTGATCTCGTCAAAATGAGAAGAGTGATCTTAGGCGTGGATGACAGTTTTGGAGATGATCAGAAGAATTGGAAGTTTATTTCAGCCGATCATCAGTTTACTAATCCATATGTGCCGTTCCCACTACCTGAATCAATAACTGTAGAATCTAATGGAGCTGATGTGGTCAATATTGACGTCATCTCAGTTAAGTTGGGCGATGTCAATGGATCAAATGAAGTGAGTAGCAGATTGAAAGCTAAAGTGAGAAGTACCATGAATCATGAGTTATCAGTGGGTAATGCGATTCACTCATTGGGCTCTAAGACTTATGATCTGCCGATATATGCAGATGATTCGGACCTATTAGCTTTACAGTTCGGCATACGATTAACAGATCAAGTTGATGATTTAGTAGAGCTGTGGTCTGACCAAATAGCAATAAGCAACGATGATTATAACATCGATGGCCCCGAGCTAAGGATGGCTTGGACTAATGACGATGTCACCATAGATATTACTCAACCGCTATTCTATATTCGAATGGTAGGAGATTTGGAGTCGAGTGAGCTTCCTTTTGAAAAGTCCGAGATGTTGAGTGCATGGATTGATAAAAGCTTGGTGGAGCAAGATTTGAATTTTGTAAGAGATGAGAATAGAATCATCCTTAACAGAAAACCAGTATTGACCCTAGTGTCTGTATCCCCTAACCCAATTGTTAATAGTAGCAAGGTGACTATTGATGTAGTTTCTGAGCAAGAAGTGTCATGGTCCTTGATCAACGCCAAAGGACAGGTAATGGCTAAGAATCAACAATATCTGACTGCTGGAACTAATTATATCCAGCTTGACAATGCGGACTTTGGAGATTATCAGGGAGTGATATTCCTTCAAATCAATACCAAGGATCAAGAGATAACCGAGCGGTTGATCAGGATCAGCAACAACTGATTAGTTCTCGATGATATGCGCTTTGGCATATCCAGAGTTCTTTACCACTTTAAGTGCTTCTTCGGCTTTCGCTCTCGAATTAAACTCTCCTAGGAGATATGTCGTCTTCTTGGTATTGGGATTCTTTTCTTTTATGATAAATCCGATTGGATAAAGCTTCGGGAATAACTCTTTTGAATCTGTGCTTTCCTTCACAAATATGTAAAACAGTGCGTCGGTTGGATTATTCCCATCGTATTGAGCTAAGCAATAGTCTGGAACTGGATTGACCGAATTGGCATTGATGGAAATAGACAGGAGTAAACTGATGGTAATTAAGGTTAAGGTTCTGTACATATGAATATTTAAGTTAATACAAGGGACGAATATAGAACTTCACGTTTAACTACTACGAATTCATAGGTAGTTAAATATCACATTTTAAATATCGTAATTGAGACTTCAATAGATATCTTAACTCATCAATGCAAAAATGTCCATCTCCAGTTGATTATAAAGTGTTACAGCTGACTAATGAGGTCTGGAATGAACTACAGCTCAATAGTCCTTGGAGTGTGGGAATGGTGAGTCACTTGATCAGACAAGAACAATTCGGGACATACCAAGACTGGAGCCAATACTATTATCAAAGTGGCCAGTGGAGGGCTGATGCCATGCAGGACATAACGCCAACTACAAGACATATTTTAGACTTTATTGGTCCTCGTTCTGCCAAAATCATGCTGAAAGAAGAATACCACGACTACCGAGGTCTGCAACGCCATTATGGTAGGAGTAGATCTATCATTTTGCATCGCAGTGGAATCCTGCGCAATGCTGTCGCTCCTAAGCTTACGCTCAATCAAGCCTTTCAAATCGTCGAGTATCGAGTGCTTGGAGAGACTTGGAATGGGATCTACATTAGAGAGAAACACTTTGAGAATTATATAGATGGCCTCAATAAGCATATTAAGCTGGTTCATGCGTCGGGGGAGATGGATTATAACTATGCTATTGATTATGAGCTCTACATGTCTCATGTACTAATCTGTGCTGTACAGGTCAAGCCGGAAACTTATCGCTCTGATAAGAGCTATATCCGAAAAGCTATAAAGGCCAATAGAGCTAAGAATGCCTGTTACACTGATGACTATGGCAAGCCTGTTTACACCATTTTGATTGCTAGCTCTGGAGAGATCATCGAAAATGCAGATCACTTTTCCCTGATGACCATTTTAAACTAAGCTCCTTTAAATGGGGTATAGCTGAGTTTGATCTTATCCTTGGTGGATTTCAATTCTTTGATTAGATAGGGCTTTATCAGCTTTTCTTGATTGGACTTTACGGGTGTATTGAGAATGTCATTGCGATACTTGAAGAACAGGTTTTGTTGTTGAGAGACATAGTCTTCATGATTCTTGAGTCGCAGTAACAACTCCTGATTCATGATATCGACTTGACTATCGGCACCTAGTTGATCGAGACTTGATTGATATAATTCCTCATCAATGTCCATATATACACTATTGCGTCCATAGGTCATAGCAGCGTATGTGGTTGTCCCTGTGCCGCTAAACGGATCTAACACCGTGTCGCCATACATAGAATACATCAATAGCAAGCGCTTAGCAACTTCTACAGGATAGGCCCCACTGCGTTCTCTGTTGGCCTTGTTTTTAAGCCGTTGTCTGGTGCCTCTGATGTCATGCCATTGATCGCTGAACCACAGATTTCGCTCTTCCCAAAAGAATGCGCTTTGACGTCTGATTTCTTTTTCCTTCTCGGTGAATATGCGCTTGCCAGCCTTTCTGAAAACGAGAATATATTCATGCTCAAGGGTAATATATGCTCCTGCAGGTAGAACTCCAGAACCCATAAACTTTGTGGGAGAATTGGTGGGTTTATTCCAGATAATATAGGGTAGTATATCGAAGCCAATCTTCTTGCAAGATTGCATAATACGACTATGGTTGCTATACATCTCAAAGTGACCCTTAAGAGATCTGGTAGCGTTACCGATATTAATTGCCATGAAGCCTCCTGGTGCCAAGAGCCTATAGCACTCCGTCCAGCATGCATCGAGCAGTTTGTGCATTTTATCAAATGCCTTGTCGCCTTCTCCTTTGTTGATTGACGTTTTGATGCCTCTATTATATGTGCTAAATATACTGTCCCACATCTCTACCATAGGGTAGGGAGGCGAGGTGAGTATAAGCTGTGTGCTCTCATCATCTAATGGTAAGCGCTCGAACGAATTAGCGAGATGAAATCTATGAGTTGTGCGCATGGTGTTATTAAGAATTGGACCAGTTGGGTTTGATGAAATAGGTCATCATACCAACTGCTAACAGTGATAGCCCAATGATACTCTCTGTTGGACGTTCTCGCAGCAAGTATACCAAAACAAAAAGGCTGAATAGCACATAAATCACTTGTAACACTCGACCAAATGGGCTTCTAAAAGCACCCTCCTTTGGCTTAATATAAAAGGAAGCTACAATAGTGACGGTGCTCATCAACTGCAATAAAAAACCAGCATACAACATAACTTGCTCCAATGACACAAACAATGTCAGTGCAATGCTTATGGCAGTCTGCCACCAGATAGCCCGGACTGGTATATTTCTTTTGGACGTTCGTGATAATCCTTGCCATAGTGGATGCTCCTTGGCCATGGCGTTTATCATCCGTGACCCGACCCACACATAACTGCTTATCGTCGCAATAAGCTGTATGGCGATACAAACACTTATGATCAGTACACCCCGACTATCGAGGATGTTAGCAAAGGATATTGTAGTCACTTCAGCTTGACCAGCTAGTTGGGTGAGACTGGCATGCTTGAGCATGATGACCTGCAATAGGACATATAGCGCCATGACAACCAGCGTACCTATGATGAGTGCTCTGGGGAGATTTTTTTTAGGCTCGTGAATTTCTTCAGTGATATAGGCCGCCTGATTCCAGCCTTGATAGGCGTAGGACACATACACCAACGAAACAGCAAATCCCGGTTTGACGAGATCAGAAGTCCAATGTGGATCAAAATCAAGAGCCGTATCGACGTAGGTGATTGAAACAAGGCCTATGATGATCAGAGCAATAACAAAGAGGACTTTAAATAGACTGGAGTAATCCTGAAATTTCCCACTTAGCCTTAGATTGAATGAATGAATAGTGGACATCAGAAGGATCACACCTATTCCTATGAACTTGCCATATATACCTAATCCAAAGGGCTCAGCTAGATATGCGGCCATCGCTAATGCAGCTATCGCTATAGGCGCTGAAAATCCGACCGTCATAGAGGTCCAAGCGTACAGATAACCCCAGATCGGATGAAAAATCCTGGAGAGGAAGATATAATCGCCGCCAGACTCCTTGAAGTGCGTGCCCAGTTCGGCATAGGTGAATGCTCCAATTAAGGCTATAAAACCACCTATGACCCATAGTGAGATAATACTCCAAGTATTGGTGATGTCAGAGAGTTGATAGCCCAATGAGGTGAACACCCCCGTACCAATCATACTACTCACCACAAGTGCCATGGCAGTAGTAGATCCTATCTTATAAGTGGAATGTTGACTCAATGAAAGTACTTATCTACGCTATAATAGAAAAAGGCTATCAGAACAATGGTCTGATAGCCTTTAATATCATCGATTAAGAATCTTATTTCTTAAAATATGTATCTCAACCCAAATTGTGCCACCCATCGTGCACTATAAGTCCCAGTTTGTACAATAGAAAACGGGTCTCCGGGATCCTGAAAATTAAACTCTACTTCAGAATCAACCGACTCGTCTGGTCTGTTAGATTGAATTAATGGGAACGTATTACCTCCAACAAAATATCTGCGGCCTAAGCTGCTACTTATGAAGTTGGTAAAGTTGAACATATCCAATGTGATCTGAAACTTATGACCATTAAATTTGAAGTCCTGAGCAATCTTAAGATCCAATATATGCTCAAATGGCGTGCGAGATTGATTGGCCTCTGCAAAATCTCCTCGACGAGAACTGAGGTACGAATCGTTCTCGATGAACTGATCTAAAGCTGCCCATTGTTGTGCGGCCGTCGCACCTCCATCGATATCTACAAGGTTAATATCTGCAGGGCTCGCAGGTACAAATATGAGGTCGTTGAATCCTCCAGACTGTGATATATCTGAGACCTCATTATTGTAGACATAAGAGAATGGCGTACCGGACTTGCCTGTGTAAAATAATGATATGCTCGTAGCTGCATAGTCAGAGTAATTGAATGTATGACTCAAGAAAGCAGTGATCCGAGAACCAGCAGCGAAGGTAGATCGAGTCCTGGAAGGATTATTATTACCTTGTACAGAGAGGATATTCTGCCAATTGGTGTTGTTAATGAATCCACGTCCATCCACTACAGCTTCAGCATCTGTAAATGAGTAAGCAGCATTAAAGTAAGTACCAGAACTGAACGACTTAGATACCTGAGCTGTAAAGTTCCAAGTGAATCCTTCACTTGTATTGGTGACGAGAGTAATATTTTGGTAAGTAGGATCCAGCTTGTCATTAAAATTGATCAATGGGCGATTATCCGCGCCTCCGAATGTTCCGATTGGATTCGGATTGATGTTGATCTGCTGTACTAACTGGTTATTCAATGTTTTGGTATATGTGAATTCACCAGTAGCATCCCAACCTTTACCTAACTTTTTATCTATACCTAAGCTCGCTCTCAATATCTGCGGATACTTAAAGTCCTCTGCAAATAAGTCTACGTCACCTGTAGGACTTGCATCAGAAGTCAAGTTTTGACGCCATTCCTCTGGTGTAGCAAAGATCGGAACTCCAAAATCTACATTAAATGCACT